>NZ_LZMP01000058.1:0-5420 GCF_001691435.1 Gordonia sp. UCD-TK1
GGGAGAAAGAGGGGGAAGAGAAGGGGAAAAAGGGAGGGAAAGAAGGGAAAGAGGAGGGGAGGGGAGAGAAGGGGGAGAGGAAAGAAAAGGAAGGAGGGAAAAAAGAAAAAGGGGAGGGGGGAAGGAAGAAAAAGAGGGGAGGAGGGGGGAGGGGGAGGGAGGAGGAAAAGGAGGAAGGGAAAGAGGAGGAGGGGGAAGGGGAGAGGAGAGAGGAGAGGAAAAAGGAGAGGGAGGAGGGGGGAAGGGAGAAGAGGGAGAAAGAAAAAAGGAGGGGAGGAAAGAAGAAGAGGGAGAAAAGAAGAAAGAGAGGGGAAGAGAGGAGGGAGGGGAGGAGGAAGGGAGGGGAGGGAGAGAAGGGGGAGAGGGAGGGGGAAGGAAAGAAGGAGGAGGAGGAAGGGAGGGAGGAGGGGGGAGAGGGGAAGGAGAAGGGAAGGGAGGAAGGGGAAAAAGGAGAAAAGGGGAGAAAAAAAAGGGAGAGGAAGAAAAAGAGAGAAAAAAGAAAAGAAGGGGAAGAAAAAGGGGGGGGAGAGAAAGAGAAGAAGGGGAAGAAGGGGGGAAGAAAGAGGGAGGAGGAAAGAAAGAGGAAGGAGAGGAGAGAGGAGGAGAAGGAAAAAAAAAAGAAAGGGAGGAAGGAGGAGGGGGAAAGAGGGAGGGAGGAAGAAAAGAGGAAAGAGAGGAGAGGAGGGGAGAGGAAGAGGGGGAGGAAGGAAAGGAGAAAGGAGAAGGAGGAGGGGGGGGGGAGAGGGGGGGAAAAGAGAAAGGGGGAGGAAGAAAGAGGAGAGGAGGGGGAGGAGAAGAAAAAGGAGGGGAGGGAAGAGGGGAGGGAGAGGGGGAGGAGGGGGAGGGAGGAAGAGGGGAGAAAGGAGAAGGAGGAAAAAGAAGAAGGAGAGAAGGAGGGGGGGGGGAAGGAGGAGGGGAAAGAGAAGGGAAGGAGGAAGGGAAAGGAGGGGAAAGGGAGGAGGAAAAGGAAGAAAGGGAGAGGGGAAAAGAAGGGGGGGAGGAGGGGAAGAAAGAGAAGAAAGGGAAAGAGAGGGAAAAAGAAGGGGAAGGAGGGGGAAAGGAGGAAAAGAGAAGGGAGAGAAAAGAAGGAAGAGGGGGAAAGGGAGGGGGGGGGGGGGAAGGGGGAGGAGAAAGGGGAGAAGAGGAAAGAGAAAAGGGAGAGGGAGGGGGGGGGAGAGGGGGAGAAAGAAGGGAAAAAAAAGGAAGAGAGGGAAAGGGAGGAGAAAGGGAGAGGAGAGAAAGAAGGGAAAAAAGAAAGAAAAAAAAAGAGGGAGAGAAGGAAAAAGAAGAGGGGAAGAAGAAGAAGGAGAAGAAAAGGAGGGAGGAAAAGGAGAAAAAGGAAAAAGAGGGAAAAGGAGGGAGGAAGAAAAAGGAAAAAGAGGGGGGAAGAAGAGAAGAAGGGAAAAAAGAGAGGGAAGAAGAAAGAAAAAAGAGAGAGGAGAGGGAGGAGGGGAAAAGGGAAGGGAGAAGAAGGGGGGGAGGAGAAAAAGGGGAAGAAAAAGAGGAGAAAAGGGAGGAGAGAGGAGAGAAAAAGGAGGGGAGGAGAAAAAAGGAAGAGGGGGAGAGAGGAAAGGAAGAAGAAGGGAAAAAGGGAGGAGAGGGAGGAGGAGGAGAAAAAGGAGAGGGAGAAAGAAGGAAGGAAGAAGGAGGGGGGAAGAAGGAAAGAGAAGGGGAAGGAGGGAGGAAAAGGAGAAAAGGAGAAAGAGAAGGGAGAAGAGAGAGAAGAGAGGAAGGGGAGAAAGGGAGAAAGAAAAGAAAGAGGAGGGAAAAAAAGGAAGAGGGGGAGGAGGAGAAGGGGAGGAAGAGGAGGGGAAAGGGAGGAAAGGAAGGGGGGAGAGAGGAGGAAAAGGGGGGGAAGGGGAGAGAGGAGAGGGGGGAAAGGGGAAAAGAGAGGGGAGGAAGAGAGGAGGAAGAGGAGGGGAAAAAAAGAAGAGGGAAGAAAGAAGGAGGAAAGGGAAGGAAAAAGAAGGAAGGGGAAAGAAAGAGGGGGAAGAGAGGAAGAGAAGGAAGGAGGAGGAAGGGGGGGAGGGAAAAGAAGAGGAGGGAGAGGGGAGGAAGAGGAAAAAAGGGGGGAGGGAGAAGGAAAGAGAGAGGGAGAGGAGAGGAGGGGAGGAGGGAGGGGAGGGGAAGAGGGAAGGGGGAGGAGAAAAGAGAGGGAAGGAGAAGGGGGAGGGGAGGGAGGAAGGAAGGGAGGAGGAGGGGAAGAAAGGAAAAAGGAAAAAGGAAGGGAGAAGAAGGGAAGGAGAGGAAGGGAAGGAAAAAAGGAGGAAGGGAGGAGAGAGGAAGGGGAAAGAAGAGGAAGGGGGAGAGGGGAAAGGGAGGGGAAGAGAAGGAAAAAAGGAAGGGAGGAAGGAAGAAGAAGAAAAAGGGAGGAAAAAAGGAAGGGAAGAAGGAGGGAGGGAAGGGAGAAAGGGAAAAAAAGGGAGGGAGAGAGAAAGGGGAGGAAGAAGAAGGGGAGAGGGAAGAAAGGAAAGAGGAAAGGAGAGAGGAGGGGGGAGGGAGGGGGGAAAAAAGGGGAAGGGAAGGGGAGGAGGAAAAGGAAGGGAGGAGAAAGGAGGGAGAAGAGGAAAAAGGGAGAAGAGAGGAGGAAGAAGGAAAGGGAAAAGAGGGGAGGAAGGGAGGGGAAGAGGGGGAGGAGGAGGAAAAGGGAAAAGAAGAAGGGGAGAGAGGGAGAAGAAGGAGAGAGGGAAGAAGGGGGAGAGAGAAGGAGGGAGAAAGGGAGGAGGGGAAGGGAGAGGGAAGAGAAGGGAGAAAGGGGGAAGGGGGAGGGAAAGAAGAGGAAAGGGGAGGGGGAAAAGGGGAGGAAGGGAAGGAAGGAGGGGGGGAAGGAAAAGAAGAGAAAGAAGGGGAAAAAGAAGGGGGAGAGGGAAAAGGAAGAGGGGAGGGGAAAGAGGAAAAAGGAGAAAAAGAAAAGAAAGAAGAAGGGGGGGAAGGGGGAGGGGAAGAGAGAGAAAAAAGAGGGGAAAGAGAAGGGGAGGAAGGAAAGGAAAGAGGAGAAAAAGAAGGAGAGGAAGAAAGAGGAGGAGAGGGAGGGGGGAAGGGGAGGAAAGAGAAAAAAAAGGGGGAAGGAGAAGAGGAAGAAGGAGAAGGAGAGGGAGAGAAAAAGGAAGAAGGAGAAAAAAGAGAGGGAAAGGAGGGGGAGGAAAGAGGAGGAGGAGAAGGGGAAGAAGGAAAAAGAAAGGGAGGAAGGAAGGAAGAGGGAAAAGGAGGGGAGGGAGGAAGGGGGAGGGAAAAAAGAGGAGGAAGAGGAAAAAAGGAAGGGAAGGGGAAGGAGAGAGAAGAGAGGGGAAGAGGGAGAGGAGGGGGAGGGAAAGGAAAAAAAGGAGGGAGGAAAGGGGGAGGGGAGGGGGAAAAAGAAAGAGAAAAAGGAGGGGAAGAGGGGAGGGGGGAAGGAGAAGGGAAAGAGGGGGAAGAGGGAGAGGGGGAGGGGGAAGAAGAAGGAGAAGAAAGAGAGGAAGGAAAGGAAAGAGAAAGGGGAGGGGAAGGAGAAAGAGAGGGAGGGAGAAAAGGGGGGGGAGGGAAAAGGGAAGAAGAGGGAAAGGGAGAGGAAGGAGGGGAGAAAGAGGGGGAAGAGAAGGGGAAAAAGGGAGGGAAAGAAGGGAAAGAGGAGGGGAGGGGAGAGAAGGGGGAGAGGAAAGAAAAGGAAGGAGGGAAAAAAGAAAAAGGGGAGGGGGGAAGGAAGAAAAAGAGGGGAGGAGGGGGGAGGGGGAGGGAGGAGGAAAAGGAGGAAGGGAAAGAGGAGGAGGGGGAAGGGGAGAGGAGAGAGGAGAGGAAAAAGGAGAGGGAGGAGGGGGGAAGGGAGAAGAGGGAGAAAGAAAAAAGGAGGGGAGGAAAGAAGAAGAGGGAGAAAAGAAGAAAGAGAGGGGAAGAGAGGAGGGAGGGGAGGAGGAAGGGAGGGGAGGGAGAGAAGGGGGAGAGGGAGGGGGAAGGAAAGAAGGAGGAGGAGGAAGGGAGGGAGGAGGGGGGAGAGGGGAAGGAGAAGGGAAGGGAGGAAGGGGAAAAAGGAGAAAAGGGGAGAAAAAAAAGGGAGAGGAAGAAAAAGAGAGAAAAAAGAAAAGAAGGGGAAGAAAAAGGGGGGGGAGAGAAAGAGAAGAAGGGGAAGAAGGGGGGAAGAAAGAGGGAGGAGGAAAGAAAGAGGAAGGAGAGGAGAGAGGAGGAGAAGGAAAAAAAAAAGAAAGGGAGGAAGGAGGAGGGGGAAAGAGGGAGGGAGGAAGAAAAGAGGAAAGAGAGGAGAGGAGGGGAGAGGAAGAGGGGGAGGAAGGAAAGGAGAAAGGAGAAGGAGGAGGGGGGGGGGAGAGGGGGGGAAAAGAGAAAGGGGGAGGAAGAAAGAGGAGAGGAGGGGGAGGAGAAGAAAAAGGAGGGGAGGGAAGAGGGGAGGGAGAGGGGGAGGAGGGGGAGGGAGGAAGAGGGGAGAAAGGAGAAGGAGGAAAAAGAAGAAGGAGAGAAGGAGGGGGGGGGGAAGGAGGAGGGGAAAGAGAAGGGAAGGAGGAAGGGAAAGGAGGGGAAAGGGAGGAGGAAAMGGAAGAAAGGGAGAGGGGAAAAGAAGGGGGGGAGGAGGGGAAGAAAGAGAAGAAAGGGAAAGAGAGGGAAAAAGAAGGGGAAGGAGGGGGAAAGGAGGAAAAGAGAAGGGAGAGAAAAGAAGGAAGAGGGGGAAAGGGAGGGGGGGGGGGGGAAGGGGGAGGAGAAAGGGGAGAAGAGGAAAGAGAAAAGGGAGAGGGAGGGGGGGGGAGAGGGGGAGAAAGAAGGGAAAAAAAAGGAAGAGAGGGAAAGGGAGGAGAAAGGGAGAGGAGAGAAAGAAGGGAAAAAAGAAAGAAAAAAAAAGAGGGAGAGAAGGAAAAAGAAGAGGGGAAGAAGAAGAAGGAGAAGAAAAGGAGGGAGGAAAAGGAGAAAAAGGAAAAAGAGGGAAAAGGAGGGAGGAAAGAAAAGGAAAAAGAGGGGGGAAGAAGAGAAGAAGGGAAAAAAGAGAAGAAGAAAGAGAGAAAAAAGAGAGAGGAGAGGGAGGAGGGGAAAAGGGAAGGGAGAAGAAGGGGGGGAGGAGAAAAAGGGGAAGAAAAAGAGGAGAAAAGGGAGGAGAAAGGAGAGAAAAAGGAGGGGAGGAGAGAGAAGGAGAGAGGGGAGGAGAGGAAGGAAGAAGAAGGGAAAAAAAAGAAAAAGAAGGGGGAAGAGAGGAGGAGAAAAAGGAGGAAGAAAGAGGAAGAAGGAGGGGGGAAGGGGAAAAAGGAAAAAAGAAAAGAAAGGAAGAGAAAGGGGAGGGAGGAGGGGGAAGGAGGGAAGAAGAAAAAGAAGAAGAAGAGGGAGGGAGAGGAGAAGAAGAGGAGGGCAAAAACGGACGAGGGGGAGGAGGAGAAGGGGCGGAAGAGGCGGGGCACGGGAGGAAAGGACGGGGGGAGAGATGAGGCACAGGGGGGGCAGGGGAGAGA
>NZ_LZMP01000059.1:0-4934 GCF_001691435.1 Gordonia sp. UCD-TK1
GCATCGACCCATGGTCGAACGGACGATTGCCTGGCTCACCCGCGGTAACCGGCGGGTGCCCTACCGTGGAATCGAACGCAACAACAACTGGCTGCACCACCGCGCCGCCGCGATCAACCTACGCCGCCTGATCACCCTCGGACTGACTACCACCAACGGCACCTGGACACTGGCCACCGCCTGAACCGCGGCACCGCCGCCCCACCTAGATCGATCACCACGACCACACCCCGGAACCGACACATCCCCGCAGCAGGAACCTCAACCCAGGCTGGACCCTAATTCAGCAGGCTCCTAGTTCCCGCCGGGCGGCCCGGCCGACCCGACCGAGGGTGACACCGCTCGAACACACGTGCGAAACTGACTGAGTGGGCATGAAGTGGATTGGCGGGGACAACGGCCAACCACACCGGCCCGCCTTCGTGCGGGTCGGCCACAAGGCGGTGCTCATCGACCTGGGCGCGCTCTACCCCAACGCACCGCATTTCAGCGGCGAGTACCACCCCGACGGTTTGCAGATCCGGTCGGTGCACCTCGGCGTCCTCACCGAGTGGGGGCGCGACGAATGGGGCGCCTGGTACGGCAAGGTCACCTACACGATCACCTCGAAGGACCGACAGGAGAAGGTCACGCACTGGGTGCCGTCGTGGGCGTTGCGCCCGGCCGGTGACCGGCCGCCCGGGCGACGGTGACCGCCCCCGAGGAGCGAGCTTGCGAGCGTCACCCCCTGCTCCCTGAGGAGCAAGCTTGCGAGCGTCACCCCCTGCTCCCTGAGGAGCGAGCTTGCGAGCGTCACCCCCTGCTCCCTGAGGAGCGAGCTTGCGAGCGTCACCCCCTGCTCCCTGAGGAGCGAGCTTGCGAGCGTCACGAAGGGTCCTGGTGAGGCGGGTTGCGAGACCCTTCGTGACGCGCCCTCCGCAAGCTCCGGGCGCTCCTCAGGGAGCAGAAGGGTGACCCTCCGCAGGTGAGCAGAAGGGTGACCCTCCGCAGGTGAGCAGAGGGGTGACCCTCCGCCGGGAGCAGAAGGTGGGCCCTGCGCAGGGAGCAGAGGGGTGGCCTCCGCAAGCTCTGGGCGCTCAGCGGATGAGCGGGTCGCGCGGCAAGCCGAGGATGCGTTCGGCGATCTGGTTGCGGGTGATCTCCGACGTCCCGCCGGCGATCGACATCCCGCGGGCACCGAGGATCAGCAGGCCGGCCAGCTTGCCGGGACCGGACGAGAACGCGACGTCGGGTCCGAGCAATTCCGCGGCCAGGTGCGCGCGGTCGCTGAGATGCTCGGCGAGAAGCAGTTTCGTCACATTTCCCTCGGGTCCGGGAGCGGCGCCGACGACCGATCGGGCGGCGCGACGCAGATTGAGGAGTCGCAGCGCATCTTCGACGGCGAGGAACTCACCGACCTTCGTCGCCGCCCCCTCGACCCGGTCCCCGTAGCCCTGGACGAGTGCCACCATCTGCTGGACCGCACCCTCGCTACCCGGCGCACCGCCGCCGATGCTGACCCGCTCGTTGCCGAGGGTCGCGCGGGCCACGGCCCAGCCGTCGTTCGGTGTGCCCACCACGTCTTCGTCAGGAACGAAGACGTCGGTGAAGAACACCTCGTTGAACTCGGAGCCGCCGGTGATCTGCCGCAGCGGACGTACCTCGACACCGGGCGCCGACATGTCGATCAACACGGCGGTGATGCCCTTGTGTTTGGGGGCTTCCGGGTCGGTCCGCACCGTTGCCAGCCCCCGCCGGCACAGGTGGGCGCCGCTGGTCCAGACCTTCTGGCCGTTGATGCGCCAGCCGCCGTCGACGCGCGTGGCCCTCGTGCTGACCGCTGCCGCGTCCGACCCCGCGCCGGGCTCGGAGAACAGCTGACACCACACCTCGTCCCCGAGCAGCGCCGGCCGGACGAACCGGTCGATCTGGTCCTGCGTGCCCTGCTGGATGAGGGTGAGGATGACCCACCCGGTGATGCTGTAATCGGGCCGCTTCACACCCGCGGTCGCCATCTCCTCCTCGATGACGAGTTGTTCGACGGAATCCGCGGCGCGTCCCCACGGCCTGGGCCAATGCGGCATGACGTAACCGGTGTCGATGAGCTTCTCGCGCAGCGCGGACTCGCCGACGCCGGCGATCTCGGCGATGTCGGCTCGAACGCGCGCACGCAGTTCCTCGGCCTCGGGTGGGAGGTCGAGGCTGTTGGCACGGGTGACGCCGCCCGCGGAGAACTCGTACACGTCACGAGCCGGCTGCTGTCCGCCGAACAGCGCCTGCAGCACAGTGGCGCGGCGCAGGTGCAGGTGCGCGTCGTGTTCCCAGGTGAAGCCGATCCCACCGTGCACCTGGATGTTCAGCTCGGCGTTCGTCGTGTACGTGGGCAGTGCCAGCGCGGCCGCCGATGCCGCGACCAGCCCGAGCGCGTCGGCGTTCTCGTCGGCCGCTCGCGCCGCGTCCCACACCACCGCGGTGGCGGCCTCCGCGCCGACGAGCATGTTCGCGCAGTGGTGCTTGACGGCCTGGAACGTGCCGATGGTCCGGCCGAACTGTTCGCGGACCTTTGCGTAGGCCACCGCGGCGTCCAGCGCGTCCCGCGCCCCGCCGACGGCTTCGGCCGCGACCAGCGTCCGGGTGAGCGCCAGCGCGGTGGCCGCCAGTCTCGGCAGACGGACGGCGGCGGCACTCGACAGCGACACCCTCGCCGACAATCGGGTCGGGTCCAGATCGGCGTGCGCGCCCACCTCGACACCGGAGTCCGACGACTCCACCACCAGCACATCGTCGTCGCCGATGAGTACCAGCAGATCCGCGAGCGGTGCGCCGAGTACCGCGTCGACCTGACCGGAGACCGTCCCACCGGCCTCGGTCAGTTCCGGCACCACCGCCACACCCGCGGTGACCGTGCCGTCGACGAGCGGCCGCAGCCAGCGGACAGGCGTCTCGTCGTCGGCATGAGTCAGGATCGCCGAGGCGATCACGGTGGGCAGGAACGGACCCGGCGCCACCGCGCGGCCCAATTCCTCTGTCACGACGACCAACTCGGCGATCCCGAAACCGGAACCGCCGTACTCCTCGGCGACGTGCAGACCCAGCCAACCGAGTTCGGCGATCTCCGCCCAGAACGTGGGTCTGGCCTCCTCGGGCGCGTCGAGTCGGTCGCGCGCCTGCGCCCGCACCTTTCGGTCGACGGCGAATTCGCGCACCACCGAGGCGAGTTCGACGTGGTCATCGGTCAGGGCAATACTCATGGCGACTCCCGGGATCGTCGGTCACCCGATCACACCATCTACCCCCGGTCCGGGGTGGACGCTTGAGACAAACTCATCGAATCCGTTCCCGACGCGCCCGTTGCACGACCGGGTCCGGGAACGGCACGGCATCGACGAGGTCCCTGGTGTACCGGTCCTCGGGCGGTGAGGACGGTGCGCGTTCCGGCCGATGTCCGTCGCGAGATCGACGACGCGGCGGAGGCCTCGGCGGACTGAAGCGTTCCGATCACCGTGAGCGTTTTCCTCGATCGCACCACCGTCGCGGTGGTCTGATGAATTCGATTGCCATCAAACGACATTGAGAAGAGGACGAGAGATGACCCTGGCGCAGATCGAGGACCGGACCGAGCGCGAGCAGGCAGCTCAGCAGATCTACCGCGACGCGGGGATCACCGTCGACAAGCTCGGCGAGCACATCGGGGCACGCATCGGCCAGGTGCGGCTCGGCGGCGACCTCGCCCCGAAGCAGGTGGAGGCGATCCGCCTGGCGCTGGCGATCAACAAGACGATCGTCTTCGAGGGCCAGGACCAGCTCGACGACGACAGCCAGTACGCCTTCGCCGAACTCCTGGGCGATCCCACCGCGCCGCATCCAACGGTGACCTCACGCGGCGAACAGCTGCTGACCATCGAAGGCGCCGCGAACAGCTGGCACTCCGATGTGACGTTCGTCGATCGCATCCCGAAGGCGTCCATCCTCCGGGCGGTGACGCTGCCGAGCTACGGCGGCGCGACGACCTGGGCGTCGACGGTGGCCGCCTACGAGCAGCTGCCGAAACCGCTGCGCGCGTTGACCGAAGAGCTGTGGGCCACCCACACCAATCTGTACGACTACGTCGGCCAGAAGGAGCCGTCCGGCGGTGTCGACGTCAGTCGCAAGGCCGAGCACTACAAGGAGTTCACCAGCTCCGAGTACCAGACGCTGCACCCCGTCGTCCGCGTCCATCCCGAGACCGGCGAACGCAGCCTGCTGCTCGGACACTTCGCCAAGGAGTTCCGCGGCCTCAAGAGTTCCGAGTTCGCCGACCTCTACCAGCTCCTCCAGGCACGTATCACCAAGCTGGAGAACACCTTCCGGTGGAACTGGAAACTGGGCGACGTGGCGATCTGGGACAATCGCGCCACGCAGCACTACGGCATCGCCGACTTCGGCAACCAGCAGCGTGAACTGCACCGCATCACCCTCGCCGGCGATGTGCCCGTCGACGTCCACGGTCAGGCGAGCCAGGTTCTCCAGGGCGACGCGACGCACTACTCGGTCGTCGAAGAACCCGCCCGACTGTCGGTGTTCGCGGCCTGACCCGTGCGCGCGTCACCGCTCGCTCCCTGAGGTGCGAGGAGCGCAAGTGACGAGCCTCGAAGGGTCCTGGCGAGGTGCGTGGCAAACCCTTCGTGACGCGCCCTCCGCAAGCTCCGGGCGCTCCTAGTAATAGCTGGAAGGGCTGGTAACTGGGACATCCTCCTGATGTGGTCATAAGGGGCTTGGTTATCCCAACCACAAAAGGAGGATGTCAATGTCTAAGGCTAGTCGTTTGAGTCGTGGAGACAAGCGTCGCAACGATCGGTTGAGCAAGTTCCGGGGCATCGTGCGCCGTGACTACGCGGTCGCAGCGATTGATCTGGCGTCGAAAAAGCAAGTTGTCGCTGTGGTCGATCACGACTCCCGCATCGTGGCGCGCAGAA
>NZ_LZMP01000060.1:0-4675 GCF_001691435.1 Gordonia sp. UCD-TK1
CGCTTCGCACCTGGGTCAAGCAGGCCGAGATCGATGGCGGGGACCGCCCGGGGACCACGACCAGCGAGGCTGAGCGGATCGCGCTTCGCACCTGGGTCAAGCAGGCCGAGATCGATGGCGGGGACCGCCCGGGGACCACGACCAGCGAGGCTGAGCGGATCGCGCAGCTGGAACGGGAGAACCGGGAGTTGCGGCGGGCGAACACCATCTTGAAGCAGGCATCAGCTTTCTTTGCGGCGGACATCGACCGCCCACAGCGTTGATCGTGGAGTTCGTCGCCGCTTTCCGCGACGAACACGGAGTCGATCCGATCTGCGCGGCCCTGCGCGACACGGCCGCCCAGATCGCTCCGTCCACAGTCCGAGCCCATCTGAGCTCTCGACGAGTCGAGGCGCCACGGGTGGTCCGTGACCGCGAGATCCTCGGTGAGATCCGCACCGTGCATGCCGACAATCTCGGCGTCTACGGTGCCCGCAAAGTCCACGCCGAACTACGCAGAAAGGGTATCGGCGTGGCCCGGTGCACCGTCGAGCGGTTGATGAAAGCTGATGGGCTGCAGGGGATAACGAGATCCAAGACGCGGAAGACCACGCACAGCGAGGGGGCCGAAACTCCGCAGCCGGCCGATCGTGTCGAACGGCAGTTCACCGCGGCGGCGCCCAACGCGCTGTGGGTGGCGGACCTGACCTACATCCGCACACACTCGGGGTGGGTGTATGCCGCGTTCATCCTCGACGTCTTCTCAAGGATGGTCGTGGGCTGGCAGGTCTCGACCACCATGCACACCGACCTCGCGCTCGACGCCTTGGATATGGGGTTGTGGGCGCGGTCGCGTGCCGGCCAGGGCGTGGCCGGGCTGATTCACCACTCCGACCGCGGAGTGCAGTATCGAGCCATCCGCTACACCGAACGTCTCGCCGAAGCAGACGCAGTGACTTCTGTTGGCTCCAAGGGTGATTCGTACGACAATGCGATGGCCGAGGCGTTCAACTCGTTGTTCAAGGCCGAGTGTATCCGTAACCCAGTCATGCGCCCTCGCGGTGGCTGGGGCGGTGTCGGCGAGGTCGAGATCGCCGTCGCCGAGTACATCGACTGGTTCAACCACCGCCGCCTGCACGGCGAGATCGGGCACGTCCCACCCGTCGAGTACGAGACCACCTACTGGTCGACCCACACAGTCACCAGCTACCGTGAGAACCCGGTCCCGGCAGTCGCTGGAACCAAGTAAACGAGCCCCCAGCAAACCCGGGGCGATTCACATCAGCGTCGCGATCGTGGCACTGTTCGTCGCGCCGCACACCTTCCACGATCACCTCGGCCAGTCCAGCCTCGAACCGGGATCAGCACAGGCCGAACACGTCGAGGCCGCATTCACCTTCTCCATCGTCGTCTCGATGACCGCAGCCCTGGTCACCTCGACGATCCTGGCCACGGCCGTCAGCTGGTTCCTGGCTCGCCGCGTACAACAGTCAGTCGCCAGCGTCGCGCGCTCGGCTGTGGCGATCGGCGCAGGCAACTACCGCACCCGTGTTCCCGATCGCCAGCTCGGCACTGAGTTCACCCAGCTCAGCCGAGCCATCAACCAGCTGGCACAACGTTTGAACTCCCAGGAAGACATCCGCAAGCGGATGCTGTCAGACCTCGCCCACGAACTGCGCACCCCGTTGACCACCATCGGCGCGATCACCGACGCCCTCGAGGACGGTGTCCGCGCGCCCGACTCCCACACCTTCGACGTCGTGCGCACCGCCACCACCCGGTTGCAGCGCCTCGCCGAGGACATCGCGACCGTATCCAGCGCCGACGAGCACCAGATGCCATTGCAACCCTCGACGATCACTGTCAACGAACTGCTCATCGCGACCTACGAAGAAGCCGCCGAGCTGTTCACCGACGCCGGCGTCACGCTGGGCATCGTCACCACCGCCGCGCGCGTACACATCGATGTCGATGCCGAACGAATGAGCCAAGTACTGCTCAATCTGCTCACTAACGCGCTGCGACACAGCTCCCCGGGCCAGCGGGTCGTAGTGAAAGCCGACACCGCCCCGGCACACGCGGTGCGCATCAGCGTCGTCGACTGCGGGGACGGGATTCCCGCTCAACACCTTCCACACATCTTTGACCGCTTCTACCGCACCGACTCCTCACGGACCCGAGACGCCGGCGGCAGCGGTATCGGACTCACCATCGCCCGCTCCATCGTCGAAGACCATGGGGGCACCTTGCTCGCCGAAAGCCTGGGAACCGGGCACGGAGCCACCTTCACCATCACGTTGCCGACCACAACACGACGTCACATCCACCGCAGCACCCCTGGAACCGAATTCTCCGCAGCCATCGAACACCGCCCGCCTCGCGGCGCTGCCGATGCGCTCCAACGGGACCGAGCTACTAACTGAGGTAGTCCGTCGTAAGATTGACCCGCATCTAGAGATGGTGGGTGAAAATGACTGGGCTGGGTTCGCTGGAACGCGCAGTGATGGACGTGCTGTGGTCGGCCGGTGCGGCGATGTCGGTGCACGACCTAGTCGAGGAACTCCACGACCGCGAACCGGCCTACACCACAGTGCTCACCGTCGTCACCAACCTGCACAAAAAAGGGTTCGTCGGTCGAGAAAAAGTCAGCCGCGCCTACCGGTACTTCCCCATGCAGACCCGTGAAGAGGCCACCTCACGCACCTTGCGTCAGGTCCTCGACGCCAGCGGGGACTCCGCGGCAGTACTGATGCACTTCGCCCAGACCGTGACACCCGCCGAGCGTGAAGTGCTCAGCGAATACCTCACCCTTAAACCTCGCCACACCCGCGGCGGCGGCACCAAAGCCTAAGCCATAGAAACCCTCCGACAAGGGAAACTCCGGCGAGGCCCAGGCCCGACTACTCAACCGGTCGCGCGCCCCTTGACTGCTGGGAGTAGACGCGCCACCAGCGCACCGGCCACACCCGCAGCGAAGGCCGCAGCACTCAGAGCCGACACCCAGTCGTGCACATCCACAGCGGTCAGCACCCGCAGCTCAACCGGATCACCGCGCCCGACTCCTGAGCGGGGGTCGGATGGCACGAGATCCGACGTTCGGAGCAGCATCACCAGCCAGAACGCGGCCACCGCCTCAAACATCACCACAGCAAGACCCACCGCACGGGAGATCGTACGGGCAGGACCGCGCGGGCCGAACCGACCCGCACGCCGCACCTCGACACCGTCAGTCATGCCCAACCATCTCCTCAGCACACCCGCATCACACCCCACTTCTACTAACCACCTTCGTATTTTGTGGCCATCGGGCGTGGGCGCCGGGAACGAGGGTCTCGAAGCAATCACCACAGGACGCCGGCCGGGCCAGGCGGAAGACTATCGCGGCCACCAGACCGAAAATCGCGATCACACTGCCAGTACGGACCCACCTCGGGGGTCGATTGAGCTCTGCCCTCAACGCCAACTCGGCAATCGGATCAGCAGGCACCACGCCAATCTCGATCGACGCGCCCGTGGCCGCGAACACGATGAACACCCACATCGACGAGGCCATCCACACCAGCGGGTCAACCATTACAGCCAATGACGCACCGTGCAGATGAGCAGAAAACAACATGAGCGCCCCAACACAGAGCAGCGCCAACACGATCACCGACGCGAAAACACCCTGGGGAGCAACCACCATCACGCCGACGGCCGCACTCACGGCCACCGCACACGAAACAAGCGCCCGCCACGCCTCCCCACCTCGATCCGGCTGACGGGCGGCGACACCACACGCTGTGACCGCACCGAACAGTCCCAGGAGTACACCTTGGGCCACAATGTTTGCGATCACCACGCCTCCAACAACACCAGTTTGAAACTATCCTCGATAGTAGTTCAGGTGTACCGGAGGGCGCTGAGTGGAGGGGGAGTAGCCCTATATCCCCGTGGATGGGGCGAGGCCTCCCGGGTCGACGCGTCTCTTGGGCCGCGAAATACTTGAACGGCCGCTTCCGAAGTCGGGTTGGCCGGCACTGTAGGGATTGGGACACGCCGATCTGTTGTGCCCGCAACTGAAAGCGGACAACGAAGAGTGTGCTGTCCGGTACCCGATCTCAGGCCGTAAGAGGAGTGCGGTTGGCGGGCTTTTCGCAGCCGAGATGGGCGCCGTTGGTCGCAGAGGTAAACGTGCGGCCGCTCAGTTTTGCGTCTGCGTGAACGCTGGTAGCAGGATCGCGTCGATGAACCACGGGGCGTCAGCGGCGTCGAGGCGTGGCGTTGAAACGCCTCGACAGCATCACCATCCAGCGGCACACCGGCCAGAATCTCGTCGCCGCGCGCAATGCTGTCGGCCAAGGCTGCACGCCGTGGATTCAATTCACGGCGACCACCGCCATCCTCGACGAGAACGCGGCCTCGTTATGTCAAGTGCCCTTAAGAATGCGTACTCCCCCTGCTGATTTAAACAGCCGATAATAGATATTATGTCAAGTAAAAAGAGTAATGTTGCAGCAGATGCAGTCGAACCCTCCTCCTTTGCAACGTTCAGATTCTTATCGGTCTGGGCGCCTGACCTGCTCTGATGTGGGTTCAGACGGTCTATTGTGAGTGCGAACGCCGAATCGAAGCTGCAGTTTGCGCAGGGACCTGTCATACGAGCAGGGCTGAGCGACTTGATGATTGACACCGACCCTGCATTAGATGCATGATA
>NZ_LZMP01000061.1:0-3777 GCF_001691435.1 Gordonia sp. UCD-TK1
GTTGTGGCCCGTGATGCCGATGCGTTCGCCGGCGTTCACTTGTAACGACATCGGGCCCAGCACGAAATCCCCCTGTCGCACAACCGCTTCGTTGAGGGTGGCGACCACCGAGCTGGAGCGCGGCGCGGACCCGATGGTGAACTCGAGAACCCATTCCTTGCGCGGTTCGGCGACCTCGTCGAGCCGAGCGATCCGGCTCTCCATCTGCCGGACCTTCTGCGCCTGCTTCTCACTGGACTCGGTGGCGGCGCGGCGTCGGATCTTGTCGTTGTCCGGCGCTTTCCGGATGGCATTGCGGACACCCTGACTCGACCACTCACGCTGGGTCCGAGCGCGTGCGACGAGGTCGGCCTTCCTGGCCGCGAACTCTTCGTACTCCTCGCGACGGTGACGGCGGGCGACGGCACGCTCTTCGAGGTAGCTCTCGTATCCGCCGCCGTACACGGTGTTGGTGTGCTGTGCGAGGTCGAGTTCGAGCACCCGGGTGACGCTGCGCGCGAGGAACTCTCGGTCGTGACTGACCAGGACGACGCCGCCCCGCATGCCGGCCACGACCTCCTCCAGGCGCGCGAGGCCGTCGAGATCGAGGTCGTTGGTCGGTTCGTCGAGGAGCACGATGTCGAACCGCGAGCACAGCAGCGCGGCGAGCCCGACCCGCGCGGCCTGGCCACCGGACAGATCCGCCATCAGGGTGGCATCCGGGTCGATGACACCGTCACCGAGCCCGAGGTCGGCGAGGACCGCCGGCAGCCGCTCGTCGAGATCGGCCGCCCCGGTGGCCAACCAGTGGTCGAGCGCGGCCGCATACGTCTCGGCCGGATCTCCCGGCGCCGCGGCATCGGGGTCGGCCAACGCGTCCGCCGCCGCGTCCATCGCCGCCGTCGCCGCCGCGCACCCCGTCCGACGGGCGACGTACGCGCGCACCACCTCACCGGGAACCCGTTCGTGCTCCTGCGGCAGCCATCCGACGAAAGCGTCGGACGGTGCACGGGTCACCGTCCCCTCCAGGGGCGCGAGATCGCCGGCGAGTACCCGCAGCAGCGTGGTCTTCCCGGCACCGTTGGCACCGACCACGCCGATCACGTCGCCGGGTGCCACCGTGAGATCGAGGTGGTCGAAGAGGACGCGGTGGGCATATCCCCCGGCGACGTCCTTGGCGACGAGCGTGGCGGTCATCGGTCCATGGTCGCACCCAGCACCCGGACCACGAGGACCCGGCCGAGGCGGACCCGGCACGCGGCACAGCCGGCTCCCCCGGTTTTCCCGACCGCCCCGCCGGGTATTGACCCGCATGACCTCATCTCGCGAGACCCGACACTTCGACGTCGTCATCGTCGGCGGCGGAAACGCCGGCCTCAGCGCGGCGGCGCGACTACTGCGTCTGGGCGTCACCGATGTCGCGGTGATCGAACCGCAAGCCGTCCACACGTACCGCCCCCTGCTCTCCTACGTCGGCGGAGGTCAGGCGACACTGCAGGACGCCGAGCGTACGCAGCGATCGGTGACGCCGGACGGGGTGACGTGGTTGCGCGACACCGCCGTCGTCGTCGACGCGGGAAAGCGGACGATCCGCTGCGCCTCGGGCGCCGACATCGGCTACCGGGACCTCGTCCTGGCCGTCGGACTCGTACCGGATCACGACGCGATGCCGGGGATCGAACTCGCGATCGCCGACCCGGCGGTGGCCAGCAATTATCTCGACCGGGCCGAACAGACCTGGGATCTCGTCACCTCGATGCCACGGGGTGGACGAGCGGTGTTCACCGTCCCGCGTCCGCCGGTCAGCTGCACCGGGACCACACTCAAACCACTCTTCCTGGCCGCCGCCCACTGGCGGCGTCGAGGCATCCTCGAGTCGCTCGACATCACCTTGACCGTCGACCGGCCCCATCTGCTCGGCGTCGATGCCCTCGACGCCCGCCTCTCGGAGTGCCTCGACGAACTCGGCGTCCGCGTGCTGCTCGACAGCTCCGTACGACTGCATCCGGTCGATCGCCGGGTCACCGTGGTCACCGGCTCGGACACCCAGGATGTGTACTACGACATGCTGCATCTCGTCCCGCCCTTCCGAGGTGCCGACCTGGTGACCGACTCGGGCCTGGCCGCCCGCGACCGGGGGCTCGTCGACATCGACCCCCACACGCTGCGTCACCGCACCCATCCGTCCATCTGGGGAGCCGGTGACGGCGCCGCGATCGCGACCGACCCGTCGGGCGGCGGTCTGCGACGGCAGATCTCGGTGCTTGCAGACAACATCGCGGCCGCGCGGGCCGGCGAGGACCTCACCGCCTACGACGGGTACACCGTCGCGCCGATCGCGACGGACGCACATCATCTGATCGCCGCCGAGTTCGACCGCGACGGGACCGTCACGTCGTCGTTGCCGTCGGTCATCGACCCGCTCAAACCGCGACGGAGTGCGTGGGCCTTCGACCGATATGCCCTCCCGCGCCTGTACTGGAACGCGATCCTACGAGGGCGGGTGTGAGTCCGCGTCGAGACCTTCGACCGGTTCGGAATCGAGAAGCCCCCTGACCCGCCGCGCACTACCGTGAGAGCTGCCTCGGCCCCGAGGCCATCGACCACGAAGCGAACGCGAATGGGCAGCTCAGGAGGATTCTCCGATCAGGAACGCGCCGCGATGAAGGAGCGCGCCGCGGAACTCGAGAAGGAGAAGTCCCGCGGGCGCGGGAACAAGAAGGCGGCCGAGGAACTCGATCTGCTCGCGAAGCTCGAGAGCATGGACCCGGCCGATCGCGCGCTGGCCGAACGCATCCACGCGATCGTCACCACGACCGCGCCGGACCTCGCGCCGAAGCTCTGGTACGGGCAACCGGCCTACGCGCTGAAGGGCAAGGTCGTGTGTTTCTTCCGCAGCGGGCACGACGACAAGGAGCGGTACTCCACCTTCGGGTTCACCCAGAACGCCAACCTCGACGACGGCGGATTCTGGCCGACGTCGTTCGCGGTCAGCACTCTGGACACCGAGGCCGAGAAGACCATTGCGACGCTGGTCACGAAGGCGGTGAGCTGACCTTCCCCTTGCACCCTAAGAGACTGCTGAAATAGTCGGTGTCGTTTCGGTGTGGGGTGAGCGGGTTTGCCTGGTGGGCTGGGATCCTGGTGGGTATGCAGGGTGAGCCGGATCGTCAGGGTGAGTTTCTGGATGTGAACTCGGTCGTCGGGCATTTGCTGGCCGAGGGCAGTGTGTTCGCGTTTTTGGCTGCTCATCGCGAGCAGTTGTTTCCTGCGGAGATGTTCGCGGACCTGTTTCCCAGCGGCCGGGGCCGTCCGTCGATCCCGCCGGCCACGATGGCGTCGGTGATCGTGCTGCAAACGCTGCAGGGTTTGTCCGATCGCGAAGCCGCTGATGCGGTCACTTTCGATCTGCGGTGGAAAGCGGCGTGTGGATTCGTGTTGGGTAACAAAGGTTTTCATCCGTCGACTCTGACGTACTGGCGTCGGCGACTGGCAGCCAGCGACCGGCCGCACCGCATTTTCGAGGTGGTACGCGAGGTCATCACCACCACCGGGGTGCTCGCGGGTAAGAGCCGTCGAGCGCTGGATTCGACGRTCTTCGATGACGCGGTGGCCCGCCAGGACGCCATCACCCAGGTGATCGCGGCGATCCGGCGGGTCGCCCGAGAGGTCGACGGTGGTGCGGTGGTGGTCGAGCAGCACGCGACTCGTCTGGCCGCGTTGACCGGCGGCGGCTATGACCGGCCCGGCAAGCCGCGGATCGCCTGGGATGATGAGTGTGCTCAACAGGACCTGATC
>NZ_LZMP01000062.1:0-3517 GCF_001691435.1 Gordonia sp. UCD-TK1
GTGCCGAATGTGTCGGTGTGGGTGTTGGATTCGCGGTTGCGTCCGGTGCCGGTGGGTGTGGTGGGTGAGTTGTATCTGGGTGGTGTGCAGGTGGCGCGGGGGTATGCGTCGCGGGCGGGGTTGACTGCGGAGCGGTTTGTGGCGGATCCGTTTGGTGGGGTGGGTGTGCGGTTGTATCGGACGGGTGATCGGGTGCGGTGGAGTGGTGTGGGTGAGTTGGAGTATGTGGGTCGTGTTGATTTTCAGGTGAAGTTGCGGGGGCAGCGGATCGAGTTGGGGGAGATCGAAACCGTCCTCGCGAGTGCCGACGACGTGGTCTCGGCAGTCGCGGTGGTGCAGGACGACCGGTTGGTCGCGTACGTCACCGGACCCGACGAGTCGGCGGTGTCGCGGTTACGAGACCATGCCGCCCGCAGGCTCGCGTCGTACATGGTTCCCGACACCGTCATGGTGCTCGACGCGTTGCCGCTGAACACCGCGGGCAAGGTCGACCGAAAAGCCCTGCCCGCACCGGATCTCTTCTCCACTCGACGGGTGGAACCGGACACGGACACCGAGCGCGCGATCGCCGGCATGGTCGCCGAGGTGCTCGGCCGTGGTGGGAACGCCACGGCGATCTCGGTGACGGACAGCTTCTTCGAGATCGGCGGACATTCACTGTCGGCCACTCGGGTGGCGGCGCGGGTCGCTCACGTGTTCGGTGTGCCGTTCGGCGTTCGTGAACTCTTCGATGCACCGAGCGTGCGCGCGATGGCTGCTCTCGTCGACGCGACCCGTCGCACCGACAGCGGTTCACCCGCCGAGACACCAGACCTCGGTTCGATCCCGCGTCCTGCCCGCCTCCCGTTGTCGCCGGCGCAGCAACGCATGTGGTTCATCAACCAGTTCGATCCGGGGTCATCGGCCTACAACATCCCGTTCGCCCTACGGGTGCGTGGTCGTCTCGACGTCGTCGCCTTGCGCGCGGCACTCGCCGATGTGATCGACCGGCACGAGGTGCTGAGGACGCGCTACCCACAGGGCCCGGATGGCCGGCCGTGGCAGGACATCGCAGCGGCTGACGACGTCACCGTCGATCAGTGGTGGCGGACCGCCGGGGTGGAGACGCTGTCCGCGGAACCGTTCGACGTCACCCGCGACCTCCCGATCCGTGCGGGCATTCTCGGATCCGATCCCGACGACCGCGGTGCACACGACCACGTGCTGGTCGTCGTGCTGCACCACATCGCCGCCGACGGCGAGTCACTGGCGCCCCTGGTCGACGATCTCCTGCACGCGTACCGGTCCCGCGTCGAGGGTCGCGCGCCTGTCCGTCCTCCGCTGCCGGTGCACTACGCGGACGTCGCGCTCTGGCAGGAGCGCGCCCTGGGCTCGATCGACGATCCGGACTCCGAACTCGGCAGGCAGTCGCGCTGGTGGCGCGATCACCTCGCCGGCCTGCCCGAGGTCCTCGAGTTGCCCACCGACCGACCCCGGCCGCCGGTGGCGTCCCTCCGCGGGGCGGTGGTGGACCTCGACCTGCCCGAGGGTCTCGCACCCCGCATCGAGTCGTTCGCCCGCGCCCACGGCGTGACCGTGTTCATGGTCGTGCACGCGTCGGTCGCGGTGGTGCTGTCCCGGTTGTCGGGGACGTCGGACATCGCGGTCGGTTCACCGGTGGCCGGCCGTGGCCGTGCCGAACTCGACGCCCTGATCGGCATGTTCGTCAACACTCTGGTCCTACGCACGGAGGTCGACGCCTCGGCCACCTTCGAGCAACTGGTCCGGTTGGTGCGCGACACCGACCTCGATGCGTTCGCCGCTGCCGACGTGCCCTTCGAGTACCTCGTCGATGCCCTCGCCCCGGCGCGCAGCGAGGCGTTCGCGCCGCTGACCCAGGTGCTGCTGACCCTCGAACAGACCTCCGTGGGGGAGTTGTCCGCGCCGGGACTGACGATCACGCCCGTCGAGGCCGGTGCGCCCGCTGCCCGGTTCGACCTCATGATCGGGATGTCCGCCGATCGGGACGACGCCGGTGCCCTCGCCGGCCTGGCCGGCCGGATCGTGTACGCCACCGACCTCTTCGACGAGCCTACGGTGCGACACATCGGTGCGCGGATCGTCGACGTCCTCGACGCGGGCCTCGCCGATCCCGACGTGATCGTCGGCGACATCGACCTCGTCGACGCCACCGAGCGCGCCGCCATCGAGGGTTGGTCGCGTGGTGTGGAGGTGGGGTTGGGGTGGTCGGGTCGTTCGGTGGGGTCGGTGGTTGCTGAGCGGGTGGGGTTGTCGGTGGGTTCGGTGGCGGTGCGGGTGGGTGGTCGGGTGGTGTCGTATGGGGAGTTCGGTGGGTTGGTGGGGGGTGTTGCGCGGGAGTTGTCGGGGTTGGGTGTGGGTGTGGATTCGGCTGTGGGTGTGGTGATGTCGCGGTCGTTGGAGTTGTTGGTGGCGGTGCATGCGGTGGTGGCTGTGGGTGGTCGGTATGTGCCGGTGGAGTTGGATGCGCCTGCGGAGCGGGTGGGGTTCATGTTGTCGACGGCGGGTGTGGGTGTGGTGTTGGTGCGGGCGGGGGATGTGGGTGGGGGGAGTGTTGTTGAGGGGGTTGGGGGTGTGCGGCGTGTGGTGGTGGATTGTGGTGAGGGGGTGGGTGTTTCGGTTAATGGTGTGGTGGTTGGTGAGGGGTTGGGTGTGGGTTTGTTGGGTGAGGTGGTGTCGGGTGTGGGGGAGGTGCCGGGTGGTGCGGGTGTGTACACGTTGTTCACGTCTGGGTCGACGGGTCGGCCGAAGGGTGTGACGGTGTCGCAGGCTGCGGTGGTGAATCGGTTGGGGTGGATGCAGTCGTTGTTCGGGTTGGGGCGGCGGGATGTGGTGTTGTGGAAGACGCCGGTGTCGTTTGATGTGTCGGTGTGGGAGTTGTTCTGGCCGTTGATGGTTGGTGCTTCGGTGGTGGTGGCGGAGCCGGGTGGTCATCGGGATCCGTGGTATGTGGCGTCGGTGGTGGAGCGGTTCGGGGTGTCGGTGTGTCATTTTGTGCCGTCGATGTTGTCGGTGTTTGTGGATGCTCTCGGGGAGTCGGTGCCGCAGGATTCGGGCCGGCTGGGTTCGGGCGGGTTGGGTTCGGGGTTGGGGTCGTTGCGTCAGGTGTTTTGTTCGGGTGAGGCGTTGGGTGTGGGTGCGGTGGAGGGGTTGCGGGGGTTGGTGCCGGGGGTGCGGGTGGTGAATTTGTATGGGCCGACGGAGGCGGCGGTGGATGTGACGTCGTATGTGGTGTCGGGTGGTGAGGTGGTGGTGCCGATTGGTCGGGCGGTGCCGAATGTGTCGGTGTGGGTGTTGGATTCGCGGTTGCGTCCGGTGCCGGTGGGTGTGGTGGGTGAGTTGTATCTGGGTGGTGTGCAGGTGGCGCGGGGGTATGCGTCGCGGGCGGGGTTGACTGCGGAGCGGTTTGTGGCGGATCCGTTTGGTGGGGTGGGTGTGCGGTTGTATCGGACGGGTGATCGGGTGCGGTGGAGTGGTGTGGGTGAGTTGGAGTATGTGG
>NZ_LZMP01000063.1:0-3187 GCF_001691435.1 Gordonia sp. UCD-TK1
CCGGGGTTCGTCGAGCAACCCCTCGCAGCGGTGCCCGGGGTTCGTCGAGCAACCCCTCGCAGCGGTGCTCGACGAACCGGCCTCGCCAGCGCCGCACGGTACTGCGATTGAGGCCGAGTCGTTGTGCCACTTCAGTATTCGAACCGCCATCAGCGGCGGCGAGAACGATTCGTGAGCGCATCGCCAAACCCGAGGCCGTCGTTCGCCGACGCGCCCACCCTTCGAGCTCACGGCGCTCGTCATCAGTCAGAACAATATCCACTGCTCGCGGACCCCGGGTTGCCATTCCCTAGCCTAACAACCGAACGGAAATTAATGACTCAGGACACTAGATCCGCAGCAACTAACGATTTTCTTTCCGGTGCATACTATAAGAAGATCGCTCAGACCCTTGAACGCGGAAAGTTTGATCTTCTTTTCCTTCCGGATGCTCTCGCAGTCGAGGACAGCTACGGCCATGATCTGCAAACAGGCGTCGGACTGGGCGGCCAGGGCGCGATCGCACTCGAGCCCGCCACGGTGGTGGCGACGATGGCCGCCGTGACCGACCGGTTGGGACTTGGAGCCACCATCTCCACCACGTATTACCCGCCGTTTCACGTCGCCCGTATCCTGGCAACGCTGGATAACCTGTCCGACGGGCGGGTGTCGTGGAACATCGTGACATCGCTGAACGATTCAGAGGCAAAGAACTTCGGAATCGATGCTCATCTTGAACACGACACCCGTTACGACCGCGCGGACGAGTTCGTCGAGGTCGTACGTAAGCTGTGGAACTCGTGGGACGATGATGCGCTGCTGTTGGACAAGATCTGCGGCCGGTTCGCTGATCCTAAGAAAGTTCATTACGTCGATCACCGTGGTGACTGGTTCGACGTGCGCGGCCCCCTGCAAATCCCCCCTTCAAGTCAGCGCGAGCCAGTACTCCTCCAGGCCGGATTGTCGCCTCGCGGTAGACGTTTCGCGGGCCAGTGGGCCGACGCCGTGTTCAGCATCTCGCCGACGCTGGAGATGATGCAGCGCACGTACCAGGACATCAAGGGGCAAGTGAGTGCCGCGGGTCGCAACCCCGACGCCACGAAGGTTTTCACAGCTGTCATGCCCATACTTGGGGAGACCGAGGCGATCGCACGCGATCGCCTCGAATACATCAACGGTCTCGTCCACCCCGAGGTCGGTCTGTCGACGTTGTCGAGTCATAGTGGAATCGACTTGTCCGCCTTCCCCCTAGACGCGAAGTACTCCGACATCGTCGCGAGCTTGGGGGACGCGCACATCCCCACCATGCTCCACATGTTCTCCACGGTTGCGAGCGACGGCGAGGATCTGACACTGGCCGACCTTGGAAAGCGTTATGGCACGAACGTGGGTTTTGTCCCGCAGTGGGGAGGAACGCCCACCCAGATCGCCGACAGACTGGTCGAGTACTTCGATGCGAGAGCGGCTGATGGGTTCATCATCTCCGCCGCCTATCTGCCCGGCGTTTACGAGGACTTTGTCGACCAGGTGGTGCCGCTGTTGCAAGAACGTGGGGTATTCCGCGACGAGTATGAGGGATCAACGCTGCGCGACCACCTCGGCCTGGAACTGCCAAGCGGGGCGGCGGCGCTGTGACCGACACCAGCTCAGCGGTCCACACCCTCGCGTACAGCAACTGCCCTGTTCCCAACGCCCTGCTGGTTGGCCGCGAGTCGCAGTTGCTCGCCGAGGCTGGCATCAATCTGGACGTGCTGGGAGGGCCGCTGGGCTCCTTGCACTTCACCTACGATCATCCCGCTTACACCCGATTCGGCGGAGAGATCCCGCCGTTGGTGAGTGAGGGCCTGCGTGCACCGGGTCGCACACGCCTCCTGGGCGTCACCCTGTTCGAGGGAAAGCTGGGCTTTTACGCGGCCGACCCCACCCTGACCGCACCGGAGCAACTGGCGGGGCATCGTGTCGGCGTATCCGCATCGGCAATCCGGATCCTGCGCGGCGACCTTGGTGACTACCGACAGCTCGACCCGTGGCGCCAGACTCTCGTCGCACTGGGCACTTGGGAGGCGCGAGCCCTGCAGCACACCCTTCGTCACTCCGGCGTAACAGTAAACGATATCGAGCTCGTACCCATTGAGACGGCGGGAGTCGACTTACCGCAGGACCGACTCAGCGCATCGGCATCAGTGAACGGTTCGGACCTCTTTCCCGCCGTCGGGGCCCATCAGGCACAAGTCTTTGCCGGGGGGACGGTCGATGCGCTATTCAGCTGGCTTCCGTGGTCCGCGGAGTTCGAAGACCTCACCGGTGTTAGACCGCTGCGTGACCTGAGCTTGGACAGGACAAGCCACTACGCCAGCGTTTGGACAATCAGCGCGCAACTCGTCGATAAGAACCCGTCACTCGTGCAGCATCTGGTGGATACGGTGGTCCGGGCAGGCTCCTGGGCGCGCGATCATCTGACCGAGACAGTCGCGATTCATGCCCGCAACCTCGGTGTTAGCGAGACTGCGGTGACACGCGGTTTCGGCGAGCACTTCACCGACAACTTAGTACCCACCCTCGACCACGATGCGCTCACTGTCCTTGCTGCGACACAGCGGTACCTGGTCGACCACGATCTGGTGGATAAGGCGATCGACCTGACTGATTGGTCGGCCCCGGAATTTCTGCAGACGAGCCTGCGTACATGCGCGGCCGGCACATCAGCGATTGGAGAATACGAATGACAGTCACCGACGACACGGCGGCGGCCACCGACCGGCGGGCGGGCGATCCTCTCGCGGTGGCTCGAGACCTTGCTGCAAGCTGGCGGGAGGGAATCGTCGAACGGGATCGCGATGGGGGGCCAGCCACCCGTGAGAAAGAGGACTTACGCCTAAGTGGTCTGCTGGCGCTCGCGGTACCCGAGGAGCACGGTGGTTGGGGCGCAGATTGGCCGACGGTCTGAACCGCCCCGGGTCTGTCGGAGGCTCTCGAACCTGTGAAGGATGGAGAGCATGGCAGCACCACGCAAGTACAGTGAGGAACTCAAGGACCGGGCCACCCGGATGGCATGTGAAGCGCGACGAGATCCCGATTCGTCGAGAGGTGCGATCAAGCGGATCGCCGATCAGCTCGGAGTCCATCCCGAGGCGTTGCGCAATTGGGTTCGTCAGGCCGAGATCGACGGCGGGGTCCGCCCGGGCACCACGAGTGAGGACGCTGACCG
>NZ_LZMP01000064.1:0-2605 GCF_001691435.1 Gordonia sp. UCD-TK1
CGTCTCACAGTCAAGCTCCCTTGTGCACTTACACTCAACACCTGATTGCCAACCAGGCTGAGGGAACCTTTGGGCGCCTCCGTTACCTTTTAGGAGGCAACCGCCCCAGTTAAACTACCCACCAGGCACTGTCCCTGAACCCGATCAGGGTCCGAGGTTAGAAGTCCAATACGATCAGAGTGGTATTTCAACAACGACTCCATGAACACTGGCGTGCCCACTTCACAGTCTCCCACCTATCCTACACAAACCGAACCGAACACCAATACCAAGCTATAGTGAAGGTCCCGGGGTCTTTTCGTCCTGCCGCGCGTAACGAGCATCTTTACTCGTACTGCAATTTCGCCGAGTCTGTGGTTGAGACAGCAGAGAAGTCGTTACGCCATTCGTGCAGGTCGGAACTTACCCGACAAGGAATTTCGCTACCTTAGGATGGTTATAGTTACCACCGCCGTTTACTGGGGCTTAAATTCTCAGCTTCACCACCGAAGTGATTAACCGGTCCTCTTAACCTTCCAGCACCGGGCAGGCGTCAGTCCGTATACATCGTCTTACGACTTCGCACGGACCTGTGTTTTTAGTAAACAGTCGCTTCTCTCTGGTCTCTGCGACCCACACCAGCTCAGACCGAAAAGATCGTCACCAGGATGGGTCCCCCTTCTCCCGAAGTTACGGGGGCATTTTGCCGAGTTCCTTAACCACAGTTCTCTCGATCGCCTTAGTATTCTCTACCTGACCACCTGTGTTGGTTTGGGGTACGGGCCGTGTACCAACTCACTAGAGGCTTTTCTCGGCAGCATAGGATCATGGAATTCGCCACAACGGCTACGCATCACCTCTCAGGCTATGTGAGTGACGGATTTGCCTATCACTCGCCCTACAGGCTTACACCAGTACAACCACTGACTGGCCCCACTACCTTCCTGCGTCACCCCATCGCTTGCCTACTACCAGCCAAGGTCCCATGCATCACCCCACTCGRSRYCCGAAGRYSYTCCCGGGGGATCAGGATGGTTAGTACAACTGATTCAGCATGGGCGCGGATACACGGGTACGGGAATATCAACCCGTTGTCCATCGACTACGCCTGTCGGCCTCGCCTTAGGTCCCGACTCACCCTGGGCGGATTAGCCTGGCCCAGGAACCCTTGGTCATTCGGCGGCAGAGTTTCTCACTCTGCTTTCGCTACTCATGCCTGCATTCTCACTCCCACACCCTCCACACCTGGATCACTCCGGCGCTTCCACGGATGCAGGACGCTCCCCTACCCACCCACACACCTGGTCGACCCTCCATAGAAGATCGACGGGCTAAYGTGTGAGTGCCGCGGCTTCGGCGGTGTACTTGAGCCCCGCTACATTGTCGGCGCAGGATCACTTGACCAGTGAGCTATTACGCACTCTTTCAAGGATGGCTGCTTCTAAGCCAACCTCCTGGTTGTCTTCGCGACCCCACATCCTTTTCCACTTAGTACACGCTTAGGGGCCTTAGCCGGCGATCTGGGCTGTTTCCCTCTCGACTACGAACCTTATCGCCCGCAGTCTCACTGCCACACTCTCACTTACCGGCATTCGGAGTTTGGCTGACGTCAGTAACCCTGTGGGGCCCATCGGCCATCCAGTAGCTCTACCTCCAGTAAGAAACATGTGACGCTGCACCTAAATGCATTTCGGGGAGAACCAGCTATCACGGAGTTTGATTGGCCTTTCACCCCTACCCACAACTCATCCCCTCCATTTTCAACTGAAGTGGGTTCGGGCCTCCACGACGTCTTACCGACGCTTCACCCTGGCCATGGGTAGATCACTCCGCTTCGGGTCTAGACCCGGCGACTCWAWCGCCCTATTCAGACTCGCTTTCGCTACGGCTACCCCACACGGGTTAACCTCGCCACCGAGCACTAACTCGCAGGCTCATTCTTCAAAAGGCACGCCATCACCCGCCCCGAAGGCACAGGCTTTGACGGATTGTAAGCGTCCGGTTTCAGGTACTATTTCACTCCCCTCCCGGGGTACTTTTCACCTTTCCCTCACGGTACTAGTCCGCTATCGGTCACCAGGAAGTATTCAGGCTTACCGGGTGGTCCCGGCAGATTCACAGCAGATTCCACGAGCCCGCTGCTACTTGGGGACACCGTCACGCAAGACCATGTGTTTTCAGCTACCGGACTCTCACCGACTACGGCAGACCATTCCAGGCCACTTCACCTAACACACAGCTTTTTGACTCACGCTTCCACAGGCAGATGGAAGAAGACGAACCCCACAACCCCACACACACAACCCCTACCCGGTATCACATGCGCATGGTTTAGCCTCCTCCGCTTTCGCTCGCCACTACTCACGGAATCACAATTGTTTTCTCTTCCTATGGGTACTGAGATGTTTCACTTCCCCACGTTCCCCCCACACAGCCTATACATTCAGCTGGTGGTAACACGACATCACTCGTGCTGGGTTTCCCCATTCGGACACCCTCGGATCACAGCTCGTTTGACAACTCCCCGAGGACTATCGCGGCCTACCACGTCCTTCATCGGCTCCTGGTACCAAGGCATCCACCGAACGCCCTTACACACTTACAACAACACCTACAAACAACCCCC
>NZ_LZMP01000065.1:0-1942 GCF_001691435.1 Gordonia sp. UCD-TK1
ATACGACAACGCGATGGCTGAGGCGTTCAACTCGCTGTTCAAAGCCGAATGCATCCGTAACCCCGTGATGCGCCCGCGAGGCGGCTGGGCAGGTGTGGGCGAGGTCGAGATCGCCGTCGCTGAGTACGTCGAATGGTTCAACCACCGCCGCCTGCACGGCGAGATCGGACACGTCCCACCCGTCGAGTACGAGAGCGCCTACTGGTCGACCCWCACCGTCACCAGCTACCGTGAGAACCCGGTCCCCGCAAACGCTGGAACCAACTAACCGAGCCTCCAGCAAACCCGGGGCGATTCAGTGTCTTTCGATACCGACGCACCGTATGTTGACGACGCCTGAAAACTGACCCCCTGACGACGGGTGAATTTTGACCCCCCCCGTCTTGTTAGGAGGGTGATTTCAGTGGAGCAATGGGCAGAGATCCGCCGTTTGCATCGCAGTGAGGGTGTGCCGATCAGGGAGATCGCGCGCCGGTTGGGGGTGGCCCGCAACACCGTTCGTGCGGCGTTGGCTTCGGATACCGCGCCGAAGTACTCGCGGCCGGCGACGGGCTCGGCGGTCGACGCGTTCGAACCGCAGATCCGGGCGTTGCTGCGGGAGTATCCGACGATGCCGGCGACGGTGATCGCCGAGCGGGTTGGGTGGACGAGGTCGTTGACGGTCCTCAAAGACCGGGTCCGGGCTATTCGTCCAGAGTTTCGTGGGGTAGATCCAGCCGATCGGGTGATCTATCAGCCCGGCGGCTGTTCACAGTGGGATTTGTGGTTTCCGGACTACCGAATCCCTCTGAGCCACAATCAGTTCGCCATGCTACCGGTGTTGGTGATGACGTTGGCGTTCTCCCGGTACCGGTCGGCGGTGATGATCCCGTCTCGCCAGGGCGGAGACATCCTGACGGGAATGTGGCTGCTGCTGTCGCAACTGGGCGGGGTGACCCGCAAACTGGTGTGGGACCGCGAAGCCGCGATCGGCCCCAAGGGCACACCCACCGCGTTGGCGGCCGGCTTCGTGGGCACGTTGGGTACGCGGCTGGAGCTGGCGCCACCGCGAGACCCCGAGTACAAGGGCATGGTCGAACGCAACAACCGGTTCTTCGAGAGCTCGTTCCTGCCGGGCCGCCAGTTCAGCTCACCGGCCGATTTCACCGCCCAGTTCGATCGGTGGCTGGCCGATCATGCCAACACCCGAGTGGTGCGCGCGATCGGTGATCGACGCCCGTGTGACGTGTTCGCCGAGGACCTCGAGCAGATGACCGGCCTACCTCCGACCGCACCGCATATCGGCTTGAGTAGCCGGGTGCGACTCGGTCGCGACTACTACGTACGTGTAGCCGGCAATGACTATTCGGTGCACCCGTCGGTGATCGGTCGGTTCGTCGACATCACTGCCGACCTGCAGCAGGTGCGCATCCTCTGCGGCGAGGTCACCGTCGCCGACCACGCGCGCAGCTGGGCCAACCACGTCACCATCGCCGACCCTCAGCACGTGCGAGCAGCCAAAGAACTGCGCCGCGATTACCGCCGCCAAGACCTCGCCAACCGGGCCCGAAACGCCGCCCGCATCCGCGCCCACCCTGATGGCCACGAGGTGCCGATCCGGGCGTTACCGGACTACGACGAGCTGTTCGGGGTGAACTTTGCCACTGGCGTGTCCCCCGTGAACCGGTCCGGGTGGTTCTAGAGTCCTGATTGCCCTGTTGAGGGCGGAGAAGGGACGATAGGGATCATGGCGGGACGGAAGCGTCACTCGGCTGAGGACATCGTGCGCAAGTTGCGCCGAGCCGATGAACTGGCGGCCGAGGGCAAGAACGGCGAGGAGATCGCCGCCGACCTCGAGGTGTCGGCGGCCACCTTGTACAACTGGCGCCGCCAGTACGGCGGTATGGACGCTGATGCCGCCAAGGAACTCAAGGAGCTACGCGAGCAGAACGGCCGGCTCAAG
>NZ_LZMP01000066.1:0-1788 GCF_001691435.1 Gordonia sp. UCD-TK1
TTTTCCGCCCGGCACGCCGTGGAACAACGGGTTCATCGAATCGTTCAACAACCGGCTTCGCGACGAGTGCCTGAACCGCAACTGCTGGCCCACCCTGCTCGAAGCTCGCGTGGTGATCGACGATTTCAAAGACGACCACAACCACCGGCACCGCCACTCGGCGCTGGGCTACCAGACCCCGGCCGAGTACGCTGCCCGATGCACCCACCAGCACCACCCTGTGGGCTGCGAGATCGACTGACCGACAGCTAGAAGAAACTGGCTCTAGAACTGCCTGGACCGGCTATCGGGGACCTGCCAGATGAAGTGGACTCGTTCGCAACACTTTACGAAAGTGTCCCTTTATGGCTAGAGCAAACTCTATGGGAGTGGATTGACGCAAGGTTTCTAACCAACAGTAACCTGTTCGATACTGCGCTCGCACGGCAGTGTGAACGTCTGCTCCGTGTCCATATAGCTGATGACGGAGCTTATGGCGTCACTGGCGGATTGCGCGCCGTACGAAATACTTTCTCTACGTCCGACCGACTGACTTGGCGTTTGGTGGACTACCTCCTAGCGAGCACAAGTGAGTATGATGCCGGTCCGCAGTTGGAAACAGCATTAGTAGAGGCCGGTTCTGCTTGGTCAGTCGGCGAACGTGAAGGACACTTAGGACTCTTACGCCGCGTTCCCGAAGGCGTACAGTCTGCCGCACTGCAATCGTTCGAGCACGGTGATGCTGGTAAGCTACTCGCCAAAGCATGGGGGCAGATATACGGCGTGTCCCCCGACCCTTCGAACGGATACAGACTCACCATCAAAGCCGTCGAAGAATCAGTTTTCGCTGTCGTGTGCCCGAACGACAAAACCGCTACCTTGGGCAAAGCCCTCGGCAACCTTGAGAATGAAGGTTGGCGACTCCCCCATCTGCGAGAGGATAGTCGCGCTAAATCCCATGACGTCCTCGTTTCACTTTTGCGACTTATATGGGTGGGCCAACATGATCGACACGGGGCAAAAACGACAGTGACACAGCACGAAGCAGAGTCAACAATTCAGTTGGCCGTTGCTTTAGTTGGACTTTTCAGCACGGGCCTCGTTCGCAAATAGAACGACGCTGCCCTACGGACCAAAGAGCTGGATCACGTTTGACGGCTCCAGTTTTGTGGCAATCAATGACGGTTCGGGTAGATCGTTCAGCGCGCCGCCGTCTTCCTCAGGTATCCAATCGCCGTAGGTGTCCAGCGTGAGGGTGAACGTGCTGTGACCCATCCACCGGCTGACCTGCATGAAGTGGACCCCGGCCATCAGTTGCATCACCGCGAACGTGTGGCGCAGGTCGTGCAGGCGGACCCCCTGCTGTGCCGGGGCTGTGTGGGTGGCTGGTCGGCTCGCGGGGAGCCCTGCGGCCTCTAGCGCGGGCTTGAGAACGGACTCATAGAAGGTGCCCATGAACACCGGTTGCGACCAATCCAACGGCACCGCGTAGCGCTTCCCTGCCGCCCTATGACTGAACCGCCCCGGGTCTGTCGGAGGCTCTCGAACCTGTGAAGGATGGAGAGCATGGCAGCACCACGCAAGTACAGTGAGGAACTCAAGGACCGGGCCACCCGGATGGCATGTGAAGCGCGACAAGATCCCGATTCGTCGAGAGGTGCGATCAAGCGGATCGCCGATCAGCTCGGAGTCCATCCCGAGGCGTTGCGCAATTGGGTTCGTCAGGCCGAGATCGACGGCGGGGTCCGCCCGGGCACCACGAGTGAGGACGCTGACCGCATCGCGGCGTTGGAGCGGGAGAACCGTGAA
>NZ_LZMP01000067.1:0-1661 GCF_001691435.1 Gordonia sp. UCD-TK1
CGTTTCGGTGTGGGGTGAGCGGGTTTGCCTGGTGGGCTGGGATCCTGGTGGGTATGCAGGGTGAGCCGGATCGTCAGGGTGAGTTTCTGGATGTGAACTCGGTCGTCGGGCATTTGCTGGCCGAGGGCAGTGTGTTCGCGTTTTTGGCTGCTCATCGCGAGCAGTTGTTCCCTGCGGAGATGTTCGCGGACCTGTTTCCCAGCGGCCGGGGCCGTCCGTCGATCCCGCCGGCCACGATGGCGTCGGTGATCGTGCTGCAAACGCTGCAGGGTTTGTCCGATCGCGAAGCCGCTGATGCGGTCACTTTCGATCTGCGGTGGAAAGCGGCGTGTGGATTCGTGTTGGGTAACAAAGGTTTTCATCCGTCGACTCTGACGTACTGGCGTCGGCGACTGGCAGCCAGCGATCGGCCGCACCGCATTTTCGAGGTGGTACGCGAGGTCATCACCACCACCGGGGTGCTCGCGGGTAAGAGCCGTCGAGCGCTGGATTCGACGGTCTTCGATGACGCGGTGGCCCGCCAGGACGCCATCACCCAGGTGATCGCGGCGATCCGGCGGGTCGCCCGAGAGGTCGACGGTGGTGCGGTGGTGGTCGAGCAGCACGCGACTCGTCTGGCCGCGTTGACCGGCGGCGGCTATGACCGGCCCRGCAAGCCGCGGATCGCCTGGGATGATGAGTGTGCTCAACAGGACCTGATCAGCGCCCTTGTCGAAGATGGGTTGGCCGTGCTCGACGGTCTGGACCTCGAGGCCATCGACAAGGAACCGAGTAACCAGGCCCAGGCGCAGGCGGTGGCATTGCTGGCATTGGTGACCGGCCAGGATGTGGAACCGGCACCAGGTTCTGATGGCACCGACGGACGCTGGCGCATCGCGCCCCGGACCGCCCCGGACCGGGTGATCTCCACCGTCGATACCGACACCCGCCACGCCCACAAAACCCGGGCACGCCAGCAGGACGGGTTCAAGGGCCACATCGTCAATGAACCGGAGACCGGGTTGGTCACCGCGATCGAGATGACCAAAGCCGCTGGTCCGGRCACTTCCGACGGAGCAGTCGGGGCACGGTTGTTGCTGAGCGATCCGACCGTCGCCGACGACGCCGACGATCGTGAGGTGCTGGGTGATTCAGCGTATGCCTCCGGTGACATGCTGGCCACGCTGGCGCGGACACGATGGAACGCGGTGATCAAACCCAAGCCACACATGCCGGCGGTTGCTGGTGGTTTCGTCGTCGACGATTTCACCTTCGACGCCGACGCGAACACATTGACCTGCCCCAACAACCTGACCCGRCCGGTCAGCGCGAAAGGCCACGTCACCTACGGTGCGGCCTGCCAAGACTGCCCACTTCGGGCACGGTGCACCACCGCGGTTCGTGGACGCAAAATCAGTTTCGGCGAACACCACCAACTCCAGCGCGAACACCGACAACACTTCTCTGACAACACTATTGCCGACACCTACCGCCAGCATCGACCCATGGTCGAACGGACGATTGCCTGGCTCACCCGCGGTAACCGGCGGGTGCCCTACCGTGGAATCGAACGCAACAACAACTGGCTGCACCACCGCGCCGCCGCGATCAACCTACGCCGCCTGATCACCCTCGGACTGACTACCACCAACGGCACCTGGACACTGGCCACCGCCTGAACC
>NZ_LZMP01000068.1:0-206683 GCF_001691435.1 Gordonia sp. UCD-TK1
CCCCTAGTAATAGCTGGAAGGGCTGGTAACTGGGACATCCTCCTGATGTGGTCATAAGGGGCTTGGTTATCCCAACCACAAAAGGAGGATGTCAATGTCTAAGGCTAGTCGTTTGAGTCGTGGAGACAAGCGTCGCAACGATCGGTTGAGCAAGTTCCGGGGCATCGTGCGCCGTGACTACGCGGTCGCAGCGATTGATCTGGCGTCGAAAAAGCAAGTTGTCGCTGTGGTCGATCACGACTCCCGCATCGTGGCGCGCAGAACTTTTCACTGCGCGCCACCGCAGTTGGCCACCGCGATCGAGTGGAGCCGTACCGCCGCTACCGCTGCCGGGTTTGCCGGCATCGTCATCGCGTGTGAACCGACCGGGCATCGCTGGAAAACGGTCCGAGACCTGACCGCGGCGGTCGGGGTGCAGATGGTGTGTGTGCAGCCGATCGCGGTGGCACGGGCCCGAGAGACCGAAGRCTTCACCCACGACAAATCCGATGACAAAGACGCCCTGCTGATCGCACGRCTGACCACCCAACTTCATATCTATCTGCCCGAACACGCCGACGAGCAATGGACCCGGCTACGTCACCTCGGCGTACGCCGATCCCAGCAACTCACCCGCCGTGGTGCGGCGCAGCAACAAGCCCGCGACCTCCTCGAAGGCGCCTGGCCCCACGCCCTTGACTGCGCCGGGCAACCGTTCAAATCGGTGACCTGGCTGGCCGCGATGGCCGTCATCGGTTGCACCCCGGAAACGTTGACCGCCCAGGGCAGCCGGGAACAGGCGGTGGCGTGGCTCCGCGAACACGTACGCGCCGAACTGCCCTGCTGGGGTGGGCGTCGGGTCACTACCCGCATCCTGGTCGCGATCGTCGATGCCGCTTTCGCCGTCCAGACCGAGACCACGATCACCGCCGAGGCCGGTGCGCTGGAACGGGCCCGCTACGCCTTGGCCGACTTTCACCACGCCCGCACCGCCTGCGAGCAGGTCGAGGCGGCCATGATCGAGGTCCTCACCGGGCTGGGCCTGCACGAACTCGCCGGATCCATTCCCGGAGTATCGGCGGTCTCGGTGGCGGCGATCCTCGCCGAAACCGGTGACCTGACCCGCTTCGACTCGGCGCGGGCGGTAGTCAAACATGCCGGACTATGCCCCCGGGAGAACTCCTCCGGCGCCTACCGCGGCGCCACCCGCATCAGYGGTCGTGGCCGGCCGCTGTTGCGGGTCGCCGCCTGGCGAGCGGCGTTCGCGGCGTTGACCCACAACGAGGTATACGCCGCCCGCTATCGGCACCTGACCAGCCGAGAAGCAAACCGCCTCAACCCCAACCAGGCCCGGGTAGCGATCGCCGCGGCTCTGTTGCGGCAGCTATACGTCGTCATCACCACCGCCACGCCGTGGAACCCTGACATCGCTGCCGGCCGTACCCGACCCGTAGAAAGGACCGCCGCCTGACCCCTAAACCCCTTCCGGCCGGGACAAGCTCGCTGCTCCTTGGGCACATAAGCCCGACCCTGAGCCTGAGCAGTCCCACCCCGGCGCGAACCAAGCTCGAATGAAGGCTGTTGGGTACCAACCCGTTTGACCGCTAGGTAGAGCCCGCGCCAGGCAACGACCCCGGCCATCCAAAACCCCACCATCATCCATCCCGCAGCCACCACCGGCCGCCGGGCCACACCCCCACGCCCACACCCATCACAGGACCCTGTTGACACAAACCCTCATAGGCTGCTCAGGGAGCGTGCCACACCAGGATGTTCCCGACGACCGCGGGGCAGTACTCGTCGTCGCACATGGCGTCGGTGTAGTCGAGGAAGCTCATGTTGGGGAACTCGCCGGCGAGCGCGGCGGCGGGGTCGGCCGGCGCCATCGCCTGTGCTCGGGGCACGCCGCACACCTCGGGTTTGCGTCCGCTGGCGAGACACTCCGGCGGCTTGAGTTGTCCGGTCGCCCAGGGGTTGTCGCGGACCGCGACGACCCGCTGCCCGCGGTCGCGGAACTCGGCGAAGATCTCTTCGTAGTCCTTGGGGACGTAGTCGCCGTCGCCCGACTCGACGGGCCGGGTGCTGTTGGTGAACACGACATCCGGCTTGTCGACGGCGAGCCGCTCCATGACGCGACGCGACCAGTCGTTGCACTGGTAGTACTTCTGGCCGAACCACGTGAACACGTGCTCGGTCGTGAGGGCGCACCCGACCTTGAGGTAGGTGGTCACGCGGAAGTCGTGGCGCTTGCCGATGGCGTCGAGCGCGGTGATCCACTGTTCCGCATGCGAACCGCCGACCAGCGCGATGGTTCGGGTGGCGTTCACGTCGCCGTAGTACCCGACCTTGATGGACGGGTCCTTCCAGCCGCTGATGATCGAGTCGTAGGAGGTGATCGGCCAGTCCATGTCGACGACTTGGGGACTCGGTTGTGCGGTCACGTTCGGTACCGGAGCGCCGTCGAGGAAGGCCCGCGCACCCGGGTACAGCCGTGGGTCGAGGTTCTGGGTGTCGAGGGTGGCGTTGGCGGCGTCGCGCTGCCAGGTCACCGCGGCGGCGCCGGCTGCGACACTGATGACGACCAGTACCGCGACGAGGGCGCGCCGGTAGCCTCTGGTCTTCTCGAACGGCGGCCGCGCGACCACGCCATCGGCATCGGGCGGCACCGGGGACTGCTTCCGCTTCGCCGACCCGGCACGCAGCGGCGCCTCGACGTACTTCGTGGTCAGCCAGGCGAGCAGCACGGACACGGCCAGGATGGCGGTGCCCTCGAACCACGAGACATCGTCCTGATAGCGCCACGCCAGGTAGAAGATGAGCAGCGGCCAGTGCCACAGGTACAGCGCGTAGGCGATCGAGCCCAGCCACACCAGCCGGGGATGGGCGAGACCGCGGCTCACCCCGGATCGGATCGAGGTCTGGCCGGACGCCGTCTTCTGATCGACGGGGGCCTGATCGATGGGGGCGGTCTGGGACGAGCCGACCCAGATGAGGATCAGCGTCGCTCCCACGGGGACGAGCGCCCACGCCGCGGGGTATTCCTGGACGCCGGCGATCCACCAGCCACACGTCACGATGAGGCCCAGGGCCACGAGTCCGAGTAGGTCACGCACCCGCTGCGACAGCGCGATCCGCGGCATCCACACCGCGAGGAGTCCGCCCACGAGCGGTTCCCACAGACGGGCCACGGTGTCGTAGTAGGTGAAGGGCTGGTTGATCCCGTGGCGGTAGTTGGCCCACGCGAAGGAGCCCAGTGCGACGACGCCGAGCGCGATCCCGACGACTCCACGGACCACCTTGGGGTCGGCGAAGAATGCGGATCGCCGGCCGAGGGCACGCAGCACCGCGCCCAGTGCCAGCGCGCAGACGAGGGTGAGGACGAAGAACTGGCCCTGCATCGACATGGACCAGAGATGCTGCATCGGGCTGTTCGCGGAGTCGGCGGCCGCGTAGTCCTGCGACTCGAACGCGAGGTGCCAGTTCTGGTAGTACAGGGCACTGGCCTGCAGTTCGGCCCCGAGCGGTCCCCAACGCGTCGTCGGCATGATCAGCGCGATCAATCCGGCGGTGACCGCGAGGACCAGCAGCAGAGCGGGCAGCAACCGGCGCAGGAGCCGGGAGAATCGCGGCCACGGATTGATCGCCGCGCCCCAGGAACTCGTCGCGGGCTGGGTCGCCAGGACGTGCTTGAGCAGAGACGCGACGAAGAAGTAGCCGGACAGGGTCAGGAAGACGTCGACGCCGCCGGACACCCGGCCGAACCAGACGTGGAAGATCGCGACCAGCGCGATCGCGATGCCGCGCAGCCCGTCGAGGTCCAACCGGTACCCGGACGTGTTGCCGGTCGCGGCGTCCTCGTTCGGGGTTGCGACGGGTGTCGCATCGGTCAGGGGCGTACGCACAGAGGGCGATGGTACTTGCCCGCACCTGAGGGAAGCCTGGCACGAGCGGGGTGTCGTCGGACCTCACAGCTGACTCGTGGATTCACCTGCTGCGTCGGAGTCCGCGACTGTGTCGGCGAGGCGTCGTAACATCCCCGCATGCTGCTCTTGTCGATGGGCGTCTCGGTGGACGGCTTCATCTCCGACCGCGACGGCAACTTCAACTGGTCGGTCCCCTCTGACGATCTGTTCGCGTTCCACACCGAACGGGTCGGCGAGCTCGGCGCGTTCGTGTGCGGCCGCCGGCTCTACGAGACGATGCTGGTTTGGGAGACGGACCCGCGGATGCGTGAGAACGACGCGGATGCCGCGTTCGCCGACCTCTGGTCGGCGCTGCCCAAGGTGGTCTTCAGCCGCACCCTCACGTCGGTCGAGGGCAACGCGCGGTTGGCGCAGGGATCGCTGGCCGACGAGCTCACCGCGGTGCTGGACTCGACCGACGGCGACGTGGAGATCGGCGGCGCCGACTTGGCCCGGCAGGCAATCGAACTCGGATTCGTCGACGAGTTCCGCATCTTCCGCTACCCGGTCATCGTCGGTGGCGGTACCCCGTTGCTGCCGCCGGTCGCCGACACGCTCCGGCTGTCGCTCGCCGAGACCCGGACCTACGGCGGACAGGTGATCTACGAGCGGTACCGCCGGGTTCGCGACGACGCGTAGCGTCCTCACCCGAGCCGGCGCCGACGCACCGATTCGTTCTCGGTGCGTCTAACCCTTCAGCCACACCGATCGCCCCGGCACGCTGTCGAGCAGTCATTCCACGCCGACAACCAGGGGAGATCCATTCATGACAGCACGACGATCGGTCGCGATCATCGGGGCCGGGCTGGCCGGGACCAGCGCCGCCCTCGGCTTCCTCGACGCCGGGTTCGACGTCACGCTCTACAGCGACCGGGACCGCGAGTCGTTGCGCGACAAGGTGCCGCCGACCGGTGTCGGTGTCCTGTTCGGCAAGTCCCGCGAGTGGGATGCCGAGATCATCGAGGACCTGTACGAGGTCAGCAACACCACCGGCATCAGCGCCCGGTTGTACTCCGGCAGCGGCGACGAGCGCGCCGCGGTCCTCGAGTTCAACCCGGATTACGGCTACGTCGCCCAGGCCGTCGACCTCCGCCTCCGCGCCGACGACCGGCTCGCCCGGTTCCTCGACCGCGGCGGCCGATTCGAGGTCGGACAGGTCGGCCTCGACCGTCTCGACGCGATCGCCGCCGACGCCGACATCACCCTCGTCGCCACCGGCAAGGGCGGACTGTCGACGCTGTTCCCGGTCGACGAGTCACGCACGCATTACCGGGAACCGCAGCGTCGTCTGCTGCAGGTCACCCTGACCGGCGTCGACCACGGCCCGGAGTCCTTCGCCTACCGCAGCAGCGCGGGCGGCGACCACTCCCTGTTCAACCTGGATGCGCAGAACGGTGAGATCTTCGTCGGACCGTTCCTGCACAAGGACGCCGGCCCGACGTGGTCGTTCATCGTCTTCGCCAAGCCCGACGGGGCGTGGGCCGCCCGGATCGACGACGTCCACGACGCGGTCTCGGCCCGGCAGGCCATCTCCGGCATCTTCGCCGAATACTTCCCGGAGGATGCGCCGGTCATCGACCGGTTGCAGGTCATCGAGTCCGATCCGGTGTCGTGGCTCAAGGGTGCGGTCACCCCGACCGTGCGGCAGGCCGTCGCCACCACCGCGGGTGGACATCCGGTCGCGGCGATCGGTGACACCGCGATCGCCGTCGACCCGGTGGCGGGGCAGGGTGCGCAGAACTCGCTGATCCAGGTCGCCGAACTGGTGAAGGCCGCTCGCGGCCACGAGGGCGAGTTCACCGCCGAATGGCTGTCGGCGGAATTCGAGAAGCATTGGGAGCGACGCGGACGGGCTGCCGTCGAGGTCACCCGTCTCTACCTGGGCGACCCCGACTACGCGACCCACCTGGAGTTGTCGTTTCCGGCTGCCGCCGTCAGTCCCGCCATCGCGTCGGCCCTGTTCGGTCTCCTCTCCGAACCGAATCCGCTGCTCGGTCTGCGGACCCGCGAGGACGTGGAGGGCTTCATCGCCGCGGTGGCCGGAGAGCCGCACGACGAGGTCCTCGCCCGCTTCGCGCCGGCCGGACAATTCAGCAGCGCCGCCCCGGAGGCCGTGAGCGCCTGACTCTCGCTCCCTCAGGCGCCATGTGATACGAACAACATCGTCGTTCGAGCCGGTGCCGGAGGGGGCAGATGTGAAGTCGGGGTGGACGTTGGCCGACGCGCCTCCGCAAACCGGACGGGTCGCGGTGGTGACCGGGGCGAACTCGGGGATCGGGCGCGAGATCGCGCTCGGGCTGGCGACTCTGGGCGCGCGCGTGGTGCTGGCGTGCCGTAACCCGCAGACGTCGGCCGAGGCTCGCGACGACATCGTGGGCAAGGTCCCCGGGGCAGAGTTGGAGCTCGTCGATCTCGACCTTGCGAGTCTCAATTCCGTCCATGACGCCGCCGCCGAGATCCGGCGGCGTCATCCTCGGCTCGATCTGCTGGTCAACAACGCCGGGGTCATGCGGGCGCGGCGCGAACTGACCCCCGATGGTTTCGAGATGGACTTCGGCACGAATTATCTCGGTCACTACGCACTCACCGGGCTCCTGACCGATCGCCTGCTCGCCGCGGACTCGGCACGCGTGGTCACCGTGGGCAGCCATGTCCACCGGGCGGGCTCGATCGACTTCGCCGATCTGCCGATGGACCGCAGTTTCAGTACCGCCGCAGCGTATTCGCGTGCGAAGCTCGCCCAGATGCTGTTCGCAATGGAACTCGACCGCCGGATGAGAAGTGCTGAGGTGTCTGCGATCTCGCTGGCGGCCCACCCCGGAGGCACCCGGACCGGGGTGATGCGTGAGCAGAGCCGGTTCCTCCAGTGGGCCTACCACGCGCCGTCGCTGCGCTGGCTCACCGACCGGTTCATCATGGACCCGCCCGACGGTGCCCTGCCGGTTCTTCGTGCCGCCACCGATCCGAAGGCTCAGGGCGGCGACTACTACGGTCCGGTCGGCAGTCTCGGGCTCGTTGGTCCGCCCGTACTGGTCGAGCCGTCGGTGAAGGCCAAGGACCGCGACGTCGCCGCACGGCTGTGGGACATCGGTGCCGAGCTCACCGGGGTGACCATCGACCTCGGTTGACTTCTTGTCAGAGCTTGAACCGACCCCCATTGCTCCCTGAGGTGCGAGGAGCGAAGCGACCATTATTCTTGCTCCCTGAGGTGCGAGGAGTGCTAGCGACGAGCCACGAAGGGTCGCAACACGTTCCGTCAGATCGCGAACCGCCCGGCGAATGATCGCAGCGGGAGGTCGGCACTCGTCACGATGCCCGGAGGTGCCGCCACGACGGACCGGATCGAGTTGAGGGCCGGGAGTCCGGTGACGGTCATGCCGATGGATGCGAAGTTCTCCGGCTTGCTGAGGTCGAAGCCCTTACGCGGGAAGATCATGTGCTTGGAGTAGATGTTCGGGTCGCCGGTGACCTGGGTGATGTAGCAGGCCTGGATGTTCCACGACGGATCGGTGTGCGGTGTCATCTGCCATTCGAGGTGGGATTCGACGCGCGCGACGCCGTCGACCATGCCCTGGTACTTGATGTAGCTGCCGCCCAGCGAACCCTCCGGGAGCTGATACCAGCCGAGGTCGACGTCCTTGGTGCAGGCGCCCAGCTCGTAGGAGAACGCCACCTCGTCGAGTTCGAGGTCGAAGGCGTCGGCCATCAGGTAGACGGAGTCCGCGAACACCGCGGTGTACTTGTACAGCGAGTCGGGGATGCTCGGATCGTCCACGGGCAGGCCGTAACCCACCGCCTTCCAGGTGTCCACGGAGTGGTGGCAGGAGACGTCGACGGACTCGATGATCGTCACGTTCTCGATGTCGGCCACATCGGCGGTGTGCACGATGCCGAGGATCTGCGCGAGACCGGGGTTCATGCCGGTGCCGTAGAAGGTCGCGCCGCCGCGCTCGCAGGCCTCGGCGATCACCTCGCTGACCTTGCGTCCCGAATGGTGCGGGTGGTTGGTGTCGCGGTGGAAACCGGTGATCCAGTCCGCGGTGGTCACGACGTTGATTCCGGCTTCGAGGACCTGGACGTAGAGATCCTCGTCGGGGAAGACGCCGTAGAAGGTGAGGACATCCGGACGGGCGGCGATGATCTCCTCGACCGTGCCGGTGGCCGTCACCCCGATCGGGTCGAGCCCGACGATCTCACCGGCGTCGCGGCCGATCTTGTCTGGCGTATAACAATGCAGCCCAACCAGTTCGAGGTCGGGATGCGACTGGATGCGCCCGATCATCTCGGTGCCCAGATTGCCGGTGGCGACCTGGAAGACCCGGACTTGTTCGGTGGTGGTCATGACAGATCCTCTCGGGCTGAATGTATGTCAGGATTGCGTGGCGGCGCGTAGCGCCTCGAGCTCGGAACGGCGGATGCGGACGAAGTCATCGCCTTGTGGCAGCACCGCTCCACTCGACGACGACGGATCGGCATCGTCGGGCCCGCCGTCGGGGTAGAACTGTCGCGCCCACTTGCGAAGTGCGGTGAAGCCCTCGAACTCCTTGCGGGACAGTGCAGGTGGATCGGAGTAGCGTTGGTGTGCCCAGATGTCGATGTCGGCGGCGAACTGCTCGATGACGAGGTCGGCCATCACGGTCCCGTAGCGGGTGATCTCGCCGGTGCCCTCGCCCGGCTTGCGGCCGATCCACACGGTGAACCGGACGTCGGAGGTGTGCTCGTCGACCGGGGTGACCGCCGGCATCGTGCGGTTGTCGACCATGCCCCAACTCTTGGTGATCGAACAACCCAGCCCGGCGTTGATGGATTCCACTCCGCTGGTGGCGTTCTCGAGTGTTGCGCCCTCCTCGAAGGCGATGGTGAAGTCGACGTGCGACACCGGCCCGTCGAAGTCGTGCCGGGTGAACTCGGGCATGAACGGTGTCTTGTGGACGAACTTGAAGTGGGCGAAGTCGACGCCGTTCTCCATGATGTACTGCGGGTGGATCTCGAGTCCCGGACGGAAGAGGGTGGCCGCGGGGACCGGCGGATAGTAGTCGGCCGCGGTGCTGTCGTCGCCGAAGTCACCGAAGATGTCGGGAACATCGAAATATGGAGGGCGACCGTCGGTGTCGTGCCAGATCCAGACGGCCTCGTTGCGCTCGACGACCGGATAGCTGCGGATGCGGCGTCCCCGGTTGGGGTGTTTCTCGTACGGGATGCACACGTTGCGCCCCTCGCGGTTCCACTCCCAGCCGTGGAACGGACACACCAGGCTCTCGCCGTCGACGTGGCCGCCGTGCCCGAGATGGGCGCCGAGGTGTTCGCAGTAGGCATCGAAGACGGAGACCGCACCGGAGCGGGATCGCCAGGCGACCATCTCGCGCCCGAAGTACTTCATCGTGTGGACCGCCCCGACCGGGATCTCCGAGCACCAGGCGACCTGGAACCAACCGGTGGGTGTCATCGACAGCGGCGTTCTCGCCATGCGGCAACCGTAGGTCCCGCGCGACGAGAATACAAGAGGGCTCTATGAAAAAGGGCGTGCCTGGTCAGCTGGCGGTTTCGGCGAGCTCCGGACTCGGTGACGCGGAATGCATGACCCGATGGATCTCGGCCGTGAAGTCCTCGGCGGCCTCGATGTTCGACGCGTGACCGGTGTCGAGGACGACCAGGCGATCGAGGTAGCCGCGAACCGACAGGGCATGCGCGATGCGCTGGGTCATCGCGTGCGGGAGAAGGAGGTCGTGCCGCCCGCCGATGACCGTGGTCGGCACGGTTATGGCGTCGGCGCCGGCGGGTCCCATCGCCAACTGGAGAAGGGCCACGGCGGACTTCGCGCGGGAGCTGGGCGAGCACGAGCGGGTCATCGCGAGGACGAACGCGGCGTGATCGACGGTCGCCGATCGGCCGTTCAGGATGCGATGCCGGATGACGCTCCGCGTGAACCGATCTCCCGGGAACGGAACCGGTATGGACAGCGCCATCTGCAGCAGCCACAGCGGCGCCTTGATCGGGCCGTTGACGAGCGGCAGGACCCGGCTCTCGGTGGCGACCCCGCCCCAGGTGGTGTTGGCGAGAACCATTGCGGTGGCTCGTGACTCGGCCTGACCGCGATGCCGGTGAGCCCAGGCCTGCAGGGTGATGCCGCCCATGCTGTGCCCGACGAACACGGCTGTGGCTGCTTCCGGGAGCGTCTGGGAGACCACGGTGGACAGGTCATCGGCCAAGACGTCGGTGTCGAACGCGCGACGGCCCCAGGTGCTCTCGCCGTGGCCGCGCTGGTCGTAGGCGATGACGTGGTAGCGCTCGGCCATCGCATTGATCTGCGGATTCCAGTACTCGACACAACACGACCAACCATGCACGAGAACGAGTACGGGAGCGTCCGCGGGTCCGTGATGGACGACGCGCAGCCGCGCGCCGTCGTCGGTCACCGCCCATGAGGTCCGTTCGGGTTCGCGGCTGTTGAACAGCGTGTCCTTGTAGACGCGGTTGCGGAGTCGGCGACGCGCCTCGGCCGGCAGCAGGCCGGACAGGGCGTGGCGGGCGGCTCCGATGCCGGTCGCTGCATTCATGTCGTCCCCCTCGGACCACCGGTGACTTGTGTCACATCGGCTGCACAATGATACAAACTCTTGCTGTCTGTATCTACCGCTTCGGGTAACGGTTTGTGCCAAATGTCGGGTTGTGTCCGAACGGGCCGGCTGCCTCGTCGGACGATGGTCGTCCGCACTTCGTCGCGATCGACCCGACGGACGGGTAGCCGAGCGAACGATCGCCAAACATCGCGCCGGTCAGCGCATTGCCGCTACGCCATGACCGCGGTCAGCAGCGGCTACGATCGGCAGCCATGGTTCCCGGCGAATCCCGCACCTCCGACGTCCGCGTGGACGACGGATCCCCCGACGGCGGTACGGGCAGCGTCACCCGGCGGGTGAACAGGCGCGGCCAGGCGACGCGCGAGGCGATGCTCGACGCCGCGCTCGCCTCGTTGGCCACCGGCGACCCCGCCTCCGTGTCGGGCAATCGGATCGCCAAGGACATCGGCGCGACGTGGGGCGCGGTCAAGTATCAATTCGACGACATCGACGGTCTGTGGGCGGCGGTGCTGCATCGGACCGCGGAGCACCGCGGCGACCTCCCGATGAGTGTGAAACCCGATGCGCCGCTGGCGGAGCGGGTCGCGGCCATCGTCGACCTCATGTACGACGGACTGACCGCGCCCGAATCCCGTGCGATCGAGACCCTGCGGGCGGCCCTGCCGCGCGATCCGGACGAGTTGCGTCGGATGTTTCCCAAGACCGCCGCCGAGTTCGCGTCGTGGGGGCCGTCGTGGATCGATTCGTGCCAGCGCGCTTTCGCCGACCTCGACGTCGATCCGGAGCGGGTACGTGAGGTCGCGGCGTTCCTGCCCGGGGCCATGCGGGGCCTGGTGTCGGAGAAGCAGCTCGGCACCTTCCAGGATCAGCAGTTGGCCCGACGTGGCCTGGCGAGGGCCATCGTCGCGCTGCTCGCGGGCTGAGGAACCGCCCCGACGGGCCAAATCCGCGCTCGGGGGCATCGCCGACCAGTGGATTGCGCATGACCGGTGCCGGTTTCGCTCGCTGTCCCGCGGGCTATTCCACGAGGCGGCCTGTGGCGGACGCGGACCGCCTCGACGCCAGGACGCGACAGAAGGGGACGGTGATGCTGCTGCCGACCGGGCTGACGGCCGGATCGACCACGCTGCGCGCGGTTCTCGCGTGCGGACTGTGTCTGCTCCTCCTCGCCGGGTGCGCCCGGCAGCCCGGCGGCGTGACGGCCGAGCTGTCGCATTCGTCCGGCGACGTGGTGAGCTCGGTCGCCTCCGGCGAGGAGGGGCTGCGCCTGTGGACCGAGGACCGCGCACCGCGACAGTATGTGCGCGTCCTCTTCGACGACCTCATCGAGCAGTCACTGTCCGCCTACGGGGCGGTCGTCAACCTCGACATCGACAACGTGGCCGATGAACCGATGCGGGCGGGCGTCGAGGACGCCATGGGCGAGGCCACCCGGGTTCTCGTCTCCGCCCGCTCGGTGACGCTGCTCGACCGCGAGGACCCGCGGGTCGCCGAGTCGCTCGACGCGTTGAGCAAGGTCGGCGAGCGGCTGCAGCGGATCGTCGACGACCCCCGTTCCGCAGCCGGCGGGAGGGGATGAACCGGTGAAGACGATCTTCGGCGTCGCGCTCGGCATCCTGACCGCCATCGGCGGCTTCCTCGACATCGGCGACATCGTCACCAACGCGGTGGTCGGCTCGCGATTCGGTTTCAGCCTGGTGTGGGTCGTCGTGGTCGGCGTCATCGGCATCTGTCTGTTCGCCGAGATGTCCGGGCGGGTCGCCGCGGTGAGCGGACGCAGTACCTTCGAGATCATCCGGGAACGACTCGGCCCGCGGATGGGTGCGGCCAACCTCGTCGCCTCGCTGTTCGTCACCGGACTCACCCTCACCGCCGAGATCGGCGGAATCGCACTGGCGCTGCAACTGGCCAGCGGGGTCGCGCCGCTGCTGTGGGTGCCGGTCGCCGCGTTCGGTGTGTGGATAATCCTGTGGCGGGCCAACTTCAAGATCATGGAGAACGTGACCGGCCTGCTCGGCCTGTGCCTGGCCGTGTTCGGCGTGGTCTTCTTCCTGTTGCAACCGCCCTGGGGTGAGGTGTGGAGTCAGATGACGGCGCCCTCGATCCCGTCACAGGAGTCGGTACCCACCTACTGGTACTACGCCATCGCGCTGTTCGGTGCGGCGATGACACCGTACGAGGTCTTCTTCTTCTCCTCGGGCGGTATCGAGGAGGGTTGGCGGCGTAAGGATCTCGCCCGAGAGCGATGGAATGTGCTGGTCGGATTCCCCCTCGGCGGCCTTGGTTCGATCGCGATAGCCGGCGCCGCAGCGCTCTACCTGATGCCCGCCGACATCTCGGTGGACTCGCTGTCGCAGGTCGTCTTACCCGTGGCGCAGGCCGGCGGACAGCTTGCGCTCGCCTTCGCGATCATCGGGCTGGTCGCGGCGACGACCGGCGCGGCCCTCGAGACGGCGCTGTCGACCGGCTACTCCATCGCCCAGTACGCCGGATGGCCCTGGGGCGCAGCCAAGAAGCCGTTCCAAGCGGCACGGTTCCACCTCGTGATCATCGTGTTCCTCCTCGGGGGAGTGCTGATCCTGCTGACCGGCGTCGATCCGATCATGGTCACCGAGTATTCGGTCGTGTTCTCCGCGGTCGCCCTGCCGTTGACCTATCTACCGATCCTCGTGGTGGCGAATGATCGAGAATACATGGGAGACAGAGTGAACGGGCGAGTGATGAACTTCTTCGGAACCATCTACCTGGGCATCAGCGTGGTCGCCTCGGTGGCTGCGATACCACTGCTGATCGTGACGGGGGCGGGGCGGTGAGTGCGCGGGACGACGACCGCGGGTTGTCGCGCCGGGCCACGATCGATCTCCGACTCCATCTGCTGGACAGGCAGATCCATGATCGGGATGGGGTGCCGCTCGGCGTCGTCGACGACGTCGAGATCGAGATGCCGGAGGATGGTCCGCCGCGGGTCTCCGCCCTGCTCACCGGCCGCGCGCTCTTCTACCGACTCATCGGCGGCGGGCCGCACATCAGCGAACTCGACCGCATCCCCTTCGACCGCGTGCGCGACATCGATGTGCGCGTCGCGATCGACGACGCGCAGGAGGAACTCGAACTCGCGTGGCCGGAACGATGGTGCCGGGATCACATCGTCGCGCGCATCCCCGGGAGCGGGAAGCGATGATTGCCAGCGACCTGTTGAGCTGCACCGTCCGAGGATCGGACGGCGATCACGTCGGCCACGTGATCGACCTGCGCTTCGAGGTGGAGGACGACGCACTGAGGCTGGTCGGGTTGCTCGTCAACCGCCGGAATCGCGTGTCCTTCCTCGGGTACGAACGCCAGGGGGTCGTGCGGCCATGGGCGCTGAACCGGTTCTTCGCGTGGTTGCACCGCGGCACCGTGCTCATCCCATGGGACGACGTGGAGACCGTCGAGGACGGGACGGTCTACCTCCGGGACGGCTTCCATCGCCTCGACGCCTCGCTCGACACCGCCGGCGACCGCGGCTCGTCCTGAGAGTCCGGGACGCACAGACGACGGTTTGGTCAGCACGGTCGACGGGTAGACCGGGGGCAGCCGACGCCGCGGTCCGCCCGGCGTGAATCCGCTGTGGTGAGGAGAGCCGTCGTAGATGTCACGGGGACCCGATGATGACGTGCAGGAAAGCGCAGGCCAGGCGACCACGACGCCGCGGCTGGCGCGAGCAGGACTCCTCGACACCGGCCGCATCCTGGCCGGTGTGCTCGCCCCGGTGATCGCCGAAGGTGTTGTGGCGCGGCGCAAGTCGATGGTCCGTCTCGGTGGGCGATTGGACACCCACGGTCGGGCGGCGCGGGTGCTGAACGGTCTGCGGTCCAGATACGACGACGCCGACGCGCTGGCACTCACCTTCCCGCGTTCGATGGTGCTCGCGTTGCGACCTCCGGCGGTGACCGCGACCCTCGACGGCACGCCCGACCCGTTCACCCCGGCGTCCAAGGAGAAGGTCGCGGCGCTGTCGCGCTTCCAGCCGACGGGCGTGTTGATCTCGGACAACCGGCATCGCCGGGCCCGTCGTGAACTGAACGAACTGGCGCTGCAGACCTCCTCCGACGTGCACTCCCTGCACCGACGATGCGGACAGATCGTTGAATCCGAGATCGCGGAGCTGCTCCCCACCCTCACCGACGGCCGTCTGACCTGGGATGCATACGCCGTCGCGCACTGGCGCATGGTGCGCCGTTTCGTCTTCGGTGACGCGGCCCGCGACGACGAGAAGGTGACCGACCTGCTGACTGCGCTGCGTCGGGATGCCAACTGGGGCCCGGTCTTCCCGTACCGGTCCACCACCTACAACAACTTCCGGCGGCGTCTCGACCACCTGGTGGCCTCCGCGCCCGACGACTCGCTCGCCGGGGTCACGAGGGACGCACTGGACAGTCCGGGCTCGCTGGACCCGACCGGCCAGATCCCGCACTGGCTGTTCGCATTCGACGCGGTCGCGGTGGCCGTCCACCGATCGCTCGCGCTGTTGGCCGCCCACCCCGCGACCGCTGCGGCGGCGCGGAGCGAGATCGCCGACGGGGATCCCGGCGAGGCGCGCCTGCTGCCGACACTCCGTGCGACCGTTTTGGAATCGCTTCGCTTGTGGCCGACGACCCTCGCCATCCTGCGCCAGGCGAGCAGGGATGTCCCGTGGGACGGCGGCGCGGTCTCCGAGGGTGCGACCACGATCGTGATCGCGGAGTTCTTCCAGCGCGACGACGACGCGATGGACTTCGCCCAGCGTTTCACCCCCGAGGCCTGGACCGACGGTCGAGCGCAGAGACTCGCCGGTGTCGTCCCCTTCAGCGATGGCCCGGGCGAATGCCCGGGACGCAACGTGGTCCTGATGTTCAGCACGGCGGTGCTGGCGGCGATCTGCCGGGATCACGAACTCGACGACAACGTGCTCGCGCCACGTGTGCGCGGCGGCGACGTCGAGATGCCACGCGCCTTCGACCATTTCGATCTCACCGTCTCGCTCCGAGCCGCGCCCTGACATCCCGGGTCACGCAGGGTTGACGAGAGCCTGTCCTGGGTATGAACAGCGCACCGATCAGCGGTTGACGTCGGACGCCCGGACGCCGAGACAAGGACAGGGCGGTCCACGGACCGCGATGCCCAATGGTGGGTTTCGGTGCGGCACGATAGGAGACGACCGATGGGGTCTCACTGCAGGACGACGCGCGATCACGACGAGATCCGAGAGTGGGCGACCACCCACCGGGGTGTGCCCGCCCGCGTTCGCGACATCCGGAGCGTCGGCGGAACAGGAATGCTCCGCATCGACTTCGACGGTGCGGTCGACGGCGACCTCGAGCACATCACCTGGGACGAGTGGTTCCAGAACTTCGAGCGCGCCGAACTGGCTCTCGTCTACGAAGCGGAGAAGTCCGACGCCAGCAGGACCTTCGCGAAAGTCGTGCCTGCGCCGGACTTCTGAACCGAGCTCAGACCCGCCGGGCCGCGTACCGGGCGCCCTCGAGCGTCATGCCGTTGACCGAGTAGAGCACGTGCAGGGCATTCGGGCCGCCGACCGGCGCGCCGTCGCAGATGGTGTCGCCGGGGATGCAGTAGCGAACGGTGCGGCTGCGGTACGGTGCGGCCACCTTGACCGGGGGAGCGCCGATGTCGTCGATGAAGCGATCCGACGGCGCGCCGTAGAGCACGATCGCGGCGACGTTGCGCGCCATGTTCGCCGACAGCGGCGGCGGCACGAACCGGTCGTAGGCGGCGTACCGGGCGGGCAGGTCCAGCCCGGCGTGGACGGCGTAGCCGGCGACGACGGCGCCCTGGGAGTAGCCGCCGAGGACGACCTTGGTGTCCGGGCACTTCGCGGCCAGGTACTTGATGCGGTTCTGGGTGGTGCGGACGCCGTCGGCCACCGTGCGCGCGAACTTCAGCCGGTTGTTGAACTGGTCGCTGGCCGGGTACTTGACGCCGTAGGCGCTGACGGACTTGCCCGGCAGCTGCGAGCGAACGGCCTCGACGAAGGAGATCCCGGTGAGGCCCAGCGGCGGAGAGGTCTCCACGGTTCCGCGTGCGAACACGACCTCGACGTCGGAGCACGATGGTGCGGCCTGCGCCGTGGGCGTGCCGACGGCCACCGCCCCCGTGATCGCCGCGATGACACAGAGGACGGAGACACTGAACCGTTTGATCACCAGGCCAATGGTAGAGATCACCTCGCGCGGGGATAAGGGCCTGATCGTCCCAAAGATTGAGCCGATCCAGGGCCATCCGAGAGTCGGTTCGGCACGAACAACCGGGTTGAACGTATGAGAGGTTTGTAGAATCACGGGGTTCGCCGGGCTGATCCGGCGCATCGAATCGAGGTTGAGTGCCGGTGGCAACAGACGTCCATTTCAAGATCGCCGAGCTGGCGCGGCAGATGCATGCCGTTCCCGAGTCCACGGAGGACACGTCGGCCGAGGTGCTGCCCTCGGTCACCGCCGGTGCCGTCGAGTACGTCCCCGGTGCGCAGTACGCCGGCGTTCTCGTGGTCGATCAGAAGAACAACTTCGACACGCTGGCGCCCACCGACCCGCTGATGAACCTGGCCGACCGAATCCAGAAGGAAACGGGTGAGGGTCCGTGCCTGCAGGCGGCCTGGGATCACCACACCGTGCTCGTGAACGACATCGCCCGCGACGAGCGATTCCCCGCCTTCTCCGCTCGCATCCTCGACGAGAGTCCGCTGCGGTCCAGCCTGTCGTTCAAGCTGTTCACCGACAAGGGGACCATCGGCGCGCTCAACATGTTCGCCGATACGCCCGACGCCTTCGGCGACGAGTCCCTGGAAGTCGGCCTGTTGTTCGCGACCCACGCCGCCCTGGCATTGCGTGCCGCGCGGCAGCAACAACACTTCCGCAGTGCGTTGGCCAGCCGGGACATCATCGGTCAGGCCAAGGGCATGATCATGTACCGCTTCCGCATCGATGCGGTCGCCGCCTTCGCTCTGCTCCGACGCCTGTCCCAGGACACCAACACGCCGCTGGCCAAGGTCGCCGAACAGCTCATCGAGAGGGAACTGGCCGAGCCCACCGACGGGAGCGCGGAGTCGCTCTCCTGACCGGGCAGATCGGCGTCGGGGGCTGCTAGATTCCCCGGGTGAACCTCGAGCAACTGGGGCCCGGAGCCCGTCGGCGTCTCGGCTATGCCTGATTCGCCGGAATCGTCGTCGTCTACCTGGCCATCATCCAGCTCGGGGGCCTGGCGATCGCGCGTCTCGCCGACGACAGCGAGCCGGTCGCCACCGCGGGCGTGGTCTTCGGGATGATCCTCCCGCTCGGGGCGGCGCTCGTGTTCACGATCCTCGTCATCGTCATCCTGGGATGGCAGAGGCCCGTGCTGCGCGACGACCGGCCCGTCCGGCGCTGGGTCTGGATCGTCCCGGCGGTTTTCGTGGTGGCCATCCTGGTCGGCATCGACTACAGCTCGCTGGCCCAGAAGGACCTCCTGTTCATCCTGACCCTGTTGATCGCGACGCAGTTCGTCGGCTGGGGCGAGGAGGCGATGTTCCGGGGCATCGGTGTCACCACATTGCGCGATCACGGGCTCAGCGAGGGCAAGGTCGCCTTCTGGTCCAGTGCCGTGTTCGGAGCGGTGCATCTGACGAACGCGATCACCCACGGCGTGAGCGCGATTCCGCAGGCCATCGCCGTCAGTTTCGCCGGATACTTCTTCTACCTGATCCGGCGGGTGTCGGGCGGCAACGTCCTCAACTCGGTCATCCACGGGCTCTTCGACTTCACGATCATCACCGGCACCGTCATCCTCGTCGACCAGACGGCGTATGTCGGTGCGTTCGCGCCGATCCTGGTCTACGTCGTGCTCGGCATCGTGCTGTTCCTGGCCCGCCATCACATCGAGCCGGTGGACACGGTCGGCAGGCGTCTGCGGTAGCGACTACGTTGGCCACATGCGCAGCCGGCACGTGAGTGTGGTCATCAACGCCGAACCCGCGAGGGTCTACGACTTCGCGGCCGAACCCGACAACCTGCCGCGGTGGGCCGCAGGGCTGGCGAAGTCGGAGGTGGTCCGGCGGGGTGACGAGTTGCTCGTGGAATCGCCGATGGGCACCGTCACCGTCCGCTTCGTCCCGCGCAACGCGCTCGGCGTCGTCGACCACGAGGTGGTGCTCCCCACCGGCGACACCGTGCTCAATCCGCTTCGGGTGCTGGCGCATCCAGAGGGCGCCGAAGTCGTGTTCACCATCCGGCAGCTGGCCATGTCCGACGACGAGTTCGACCGCGACACCGAGATGGTGGAAAAGGACCTCGCACAGCTGAAGTCGCTGCTGGAGACGGCCGGTTCGGCCTAGTGTCCGGCCGGGCCGACCCGGCCGGCGTCACTTTCGCTGCAGTGTGAAGTCCGCGGAGTCCGCGTGCCGCAACGCTTCCCACGCCGCCGAGCTGCTGCCGAGTGCGTCGAGCAGATAGGCGGCGACGGCGTCGGCGACCAGGCCGACCCGGTCCGCGTCCTCATCGGTCGTCTCGCGTACCGCCTCGCCGGCGATGCCGCCGAGAGTGTGTTCGCCGTCCGGAATCCACAGCAAGTCCGTCGCGCCGGGGGAGAGGTGGAAGGCGTCGGTCAGCCATTCCGGGCCACGCGTCGACAGGGCCGAGTCGTCCTTGCCGCCGGCGACGACGAGTGCCGGGGTGGACATCCTCGAGAAGTCCGGCCGCATGAACGGCAGGTGTTCGCGCGCATACTCGCTCAGGCTGTCGCCGGTCCCCGCCGTCGCGATCAGTGCGCCCGCTCGCACGGCGGGATGTGCGAGATCCGGGCCGACGTCTCCGTCCGGCCCGACCACACGCGCGCCGAGGAGCGTGCCGACGGTCTGGCCGCCCCACGAGTGGCCGGCCGCGGCGAGCAGGCCGATGTCGACGCGAGCGCGGAGGTCGCCACCGGCCGCGACGAGTATCTCGTCGAGGTGATCGATCACCGCGTGCGCGTCTTGCACTCGCGTACTCCAGATGGATGCGAACCGCGGGTCGTCGAACCCGATACCGTATCGCCGGGAATCGAGGTGCGTCGGCTGCACGACGACGAAACCCGAAGCGGCCCATCGATCGACAAGCGGTGCATAACCGTCCATCGACCAGGCGTTGCCGTGGGAGAACACGAGGACGGGGAGGTGCTCGCCGGTGACCGGGGCGGTGACCTTCACCGTCAGCGGGAACGGTCGGTCCGAGGTGGGGACGACGATGGGCTTGACGGCGACGATCTGACCGGCGAGCGATTCCGTGGACATGAGAGTTCCTTCGGGACGGGGAGCGGGACGCGATAACCTGGACGGAACGATGTTCCGCCAAACTAGCGGAACGGTGTTCCGCGAGCAAGGGGTGGACGGTGTCCGCAGGAAAAACAGCACGTCAGATGCAGGCCGAACGGAGCCGTACGGCACTTCTGGAGGCGGCGGCCGCGGCCTTCGTCGATGCGGGCGTGCAGGCCCCGGTGCGGGACATCGCCACGCGTGCCGGGGTGGGCGTCGGCACCGTGTACCGGCATTTCCCGACCCGGGCGGAACTGGTCACCGCGGTCTACCGGCACCAGGTCGACGAATGTGCGGCACTGGCGGAACAGCTTCTGGCCGAACAGGTCCCGCCGCGTGCCGCGCTGTGCCGGTGGACGTCGGCGTTCACCGACTTCCTCGTCACCAAACACGGCTTGAGTGACGCGCTCAGCTCGGACGACCCGAGTCTCGTCGATCTGCACGCGCTCATCTTCGACACCCTCGTGCCGGCGTTCGCCTCGCTACTCGAACCGGCGCAGGCCACGGGAGAGGTCAGCCGGGACATCTGCGCGCTGACCTTCCTACGGGCGATCGGCAACCTGTGCATCATCGGACCCGGGTACACCGACGCCGACGCCAGGGCGATGGTCGGTCTGTTGCTGATCGGCTCCGGTGCATCGTCGGCAGGAGAGGAGGGCGCGGGGCGATGAGATCCGTCATACGTCGCGGTCAGCCTTCGAGAACGGAACGCGACTTCGAGGAGACCCAATGACGCACCGTCGGCTGTTCTTCATCCACGGCGCGGGCGGGTACGCCGACGACGGCCCGCTCGCCGAGGCGCTGGCCGCGGCACTCGACGCGTCGCTGGACATGCCTCGTTTCTCTGACGACGACATGTCGATCGAGGCGTGGGCCCGTCCGATCCGGGAGCGTCTCGAGGGGCTGGACGCCGACGATCACGTCGTCGCGCACTCGTTCGGGGCGACGGTGCTGATGCATGTTTTCGCCGACGCCGATGTCGCCTCGAGAAGTGCTGTGCTTCTTGCGATGCCGAACTGGGGACCGGACGGTTGGGATGTTCCGCAGTACGTGTTCCCCGGTACCGGCTCTCTGCTCCCTTCGTTCCACCACTGCGTCGACGACGACGTGGTGCCCGTTGAGCACCTGGACCTGAACGCGGCGTTCCTTCCGTCGGTGCCGCTGCATCGTCATCCGGTGGGCGGTCACCAGTTCGACGGGCTCGCCGACGTCGTCGCCGCCGAGCTCATCACCGCCGAGAACCGATGAGCGAGAACAGCGCGGCCGACGCCGACGCCCGAGGAGTGCCGGCCGCGTCGGCGGCGGGGCGGTGGCTGATCGTCGCCGCGGTGCTCGGTTCGGGTGTCGCCTTCATCGACGGCACCGTCGTCAACGTCGCACTGCCGGCCATCGCGCGCGACCTCGATACCGGTCTACGCGGTCAGCAGTGGGTACTCGACGGGTATCTGCTCACGCTGAGCGCGTTGTTGTTGATCGGTGGGGTCGCCGGCGACCGGTATGGGCGTCGGCTCGTCTTCGCCGGAGGTCTCGCCGTGTTCGCGGTGGCCACGGTCGCGTGCGGGCTGGCGCCGACCGTCGAACTCCTCGTCGCCGCACGGATCGTGCAGGGGATCGCCGCGGCCGCGGTCGTGCCGGGCAGTCTGGCGTTGATCAACGCCGAGATCCGGCCATCCGATCGGGGCGCCGCGGTCGGTCTGTGGGCCGGGATGTCCGGCGCGACCACGGCTCTGGGCCCGTTCCTCGGTGGCTGGCTCGTCGACGCGGCGTCGTGGCGGTGGACATTCCTGCTCAGTGTGCCGCTCGCCCTGGGAGCGTTGTGGATCGCGATCCGGCATGTCCCCGAATCGCGAGGCGCGCCGTCGAACGCCCGGCTGGACGTGGCGGGTGCCCTGGCGATGACCGTCGGGCTCGCGGGCGTGATCTACGCACTCATCGAGGGGCCGTCGAACGGGTGGAACGGGGTGACGGTTGCGGCGGGGGTGGTCGGAGTCGTCGCGCTGGTGGGCTTCGTGGTGATCGAGTCGCGGGTGCCGGCGCCGCTGCTGCCGCTGGGGCTGTTCCGGTCGTCGCAGTTCACCGGCGCCAATCTGACGACGCTGCTGGTCTATGCGGCGCTGGGCGGTGCGCTGTTCCTGCTGGCCCTGCAGTTGCAGCAGAGCCTCGGTTACTCGGCGTTCGAGGCCGGCGCGGCGATGTTCCCGAGCACGTTCATCATGCTGTTCGGGTCGCCGGTGGTCGGCAAGCTGGCGCAGCGGACCGGGCCACGGCTGCCGATGACGGTCGGCCCGCTCATCGCGGCCGGTGGTTTCGCGCTGATGTCCCGCGTCGAGCCGGGCTCGGGCTACGTCGACTCCGTGCTGCCCGGGGTGCTGCTGTTCGGCCTCGGCATGACGGTGACGGTCGCGCCGCTCACCTCAGCGGCGCTCGCCGCCGTCGACGACGCGCTCGCCGGTACCGCGTCGGGCGTGAACAACGCGGTGGCGCGGCTCGCGGGGTTGCTTGCGGTGGCGGTGCTGCCCGCCGTGGCGGGGATCGATGCGGGCCCCGGCGATCCGCTTGGCGACGGCTTCCGGACGGCCATGTACATCTGCGCGGCGTGCTGCGCGGTCGGCGGGCTGGTGGCGGCGTGCACGATCCGCTCGAGCACTGATGTGCGGCCGCAGGTCCGTGCGGGTGTGGACACCGCCTGTCAGGATGCGGCTACCCGGGCAGGTTAGGCCCGGCGTTCGCCCGTGCCGGCCGCGATGGCCCAGAGCACCAGGACGGGCTGGAAGAACAGTCGCGTCAGGCGCTTCTCGTCGGTGTCGAGTCCGAAGGCGTCGATGTGCTCGACGTACTGGTTGATGTTGCCGGGGAAGATGACCACGAAGAACGCGGCCACGATCCACGACACCACCTTGCGGTGGCGGGGCAGCGCGATCAACGCGGCGCCCAGGGCGATCTCGACGCCGCCGGAGGCCAGCACCACGAAGTCCTTGCTGAACGGCACCCAGTCGGGGACCTGTGCCTGGAACTCCTCGCGCTGGGCGGTGAGGTGGCCGACGCCGGCAATCACCAGCACCGCTCCCAGGGCGATCCGGGCGATGGCCCGGCCCAGCGGCTGACGAGTGGTGGTCGGCGTGACGATCGACATGTGGGCTCCTCGGGTGGGTGTCGGTTCGGTTCTACCGCACTTCGTGGCGGGCGGGGTTTCGGACGGTCAGCGCCGGAGAGTTCGGGTCGGGATGAGTCTTGATGACTATTTGTGGCACAGAAGTACTTACTTGTGATTGAGTGTTGTGACTGCGACCACAACGGTGTGGTCGCTCGTTGTATGCAGAGGACCGCCCATGACCCCCGATGTCGCACCCGCACACCGACTCTCCGTGTCCTGGCTGCAGGCTGTGCCGAGTGCGCTGCGCGGGGCGGCCGGTGTCGTCGTGACCACCGCGGCGTTCTTCGTCGCGGTCGCGGTTCTGGTGATCGCCCAGATCGTCGTCCTCGCCACCCGCGCCGCGGTCGACCTCACCTGAGGTTCGCCCGGCTGACGCTCACGCCCACCGTCCCGACCGGACGGCTTCACCTGGGCGGCCGCACCCCGTTCACTCCTGGCATAAATCGCCCGGGAACAAGATTCCTGCCACCTGGGTTGAGTCGGTCAGACTTAACTCTGGAGGTTTCATGTCGCAGACATATTCACTGCCGGTTCTCTTCGTTCCCGACGTCGTCGTCCTGCCCGGCATGGTCGTGCCCATTCCGCTCGACGATGCCGCACAGGCCACGGTCGACGCCGCCCGGGCGAGCGAGACCGGGAAACTGCTGGTCGCCCCACGTCTGGACGACCGGTATCCGACCTACGGTGTCATCGCGTCGATCGTGCAGGTCGGCCGTATCCCGGGCGGCGGGATGGCAGCCGTCGTCAAGGGTGAGCAGCGCGCGCAGATCGGGACCGGGACACCCGGTCACGGTGCGGCGCTGTGGGTCGAGGTGACCGAGGTCGACGCCGTTGACGCCACCGACGAAGAACGTGAACTCGCCGGCGAGTACAAGAAGCTCGTGCTGGCGATGCTGCAGCGCCGCGAGGCATGGCAGCTCATCGACGCCGTCAACAAGATGTCCGATCCGGCGGATCTCGCCGACACCTCGGGCTATGCGTCGTGGCTGTCCGACGAACAGAAGCGTGAGCTGCTCGAGACGCCGGTGACCGCGGCGCGGTTGCGGCTGCTCATCGAGTGGACCGGCGATCATCTGGCCGAGTCCGAGGTGACCGAGAAGATCGCCGAGGACGTCCGCGCGGGCATGGACAAGCAGCAGAAGGAATTCCTGCTTCGCCAGCAGCTCGCCGCCATCCGCAAGGAGCTCGGCGAGGACGAACCCGAGGGCGCCGACGACTACCGCGGCCGCGTCGAGGAAGCCGACCTGCCCGAGAAGGTGCGCGAGGCCGCGCTCCGCGAGGTGGGCAAGCTCGAGCGTGCCAGCGACCAGTCGCCGGAGACCGGATGGATCCGCACCTGGCTCGACACCGTCCTCGACCTGCCGTGGAACACCCGGACCGAGGACTCGACCGACGTCAAGGGCGCGCGCGAGATCCTCGACGCCGACCACCACGGCCTCGACGACGTGAAGGACCGCATCGTCGAGTACCTCGCGGTGCGTGCTCGTCGCGCCGAACGCGGCCTGCAGGTCGTCGGCGGACGCGGGTCGGGCGCCGTGATGGTGCTCGCCGGTCCTCCCGGTGTCGGCAAGACGTCGCTCGGTGAGAGCGTCGCCCGGGCGCTGGGCCGCAAGTTCGTGCGCGTCGCCCTCGGCGGTGTGCGCGACGAGTCGGAGATCCGCGGCCACCGGCGTACCTACGTCGGCGCGCTGCCCGGCCGGATCGTACGGGCGATCGGTGAGGCGGGATCGATGAATCCCGTTGTGCTGCTGGACGAGATCGACAAGGTGGGCTCGGACTACCGGGGTGACCCGGCCGCCGCGCTGCTCGAGGTCCTCGACCCCGCGCAGAATCACACCTTCCGCGATCACTACCTCGATCTCGATCTCGACCTGTCCGATGTGCTGTTCCTCGCGACCGCCAACGTCATCGAGAACATCCCGTCGGCCCTGCTCGACCGTATGGAGCTGGTCACGCTCGACGGGTACACCGAGGACGACAAGGTCGCCATCGCCCGCGATTACCTGCTGCCCCGGCAGGCCGAGCGGGCGGCGCTGACACCCGACGAGGTGACCGTCACCGATGCGGCGCTGCGGGAGATCGCGGCCAACTACACCCGCGAACCCGGTGTGCGGCAGTTCGAACGGCTGCTGGCGAAGGCGCTTCGCAAGGCCGCGACCAACCTCGCGGTCGAATCGGGAGAAAGAGGAACCGCGACGGCGCCCGTGACCATCGACGAGCCCGATCTGCGCGACTACCTGGGGCGTCCGCGCTTCACGCCGGAATCGGCGGAGCGGACGGCGGTCCCCGGTGTCGCAACCGGTCTCGCGGTCACGGGCATGGGCGGCGACGTCCTGTTCATCGAGGTGAACGCCACCGAGGGTGAGCCGGGTCTGAAGTTGACCGGCCAGCTCGGCGACGTGATGAAGGAGTCGGCGCAGATCGCACTGTCGTACGTGCGGGCGCACGCCGAGCAGCTCGGCGTCGACCCGAAAGCGCTCGACAAGGCCATCCACGTGCACGTTCCGGCCGGGGCCGTGCCGAAGGACGGTCCGAGCGCCGGCGTCACCATGGTCACCGCGCTGGTGTCGATGGCGACGGGACGTCAGGTGCGCAGCGATGTCGGGATGACCGGCGAGGTCACGCTCAACGGGCGGGTCCTGCCGATCGGTGGGGTCAAGCAGAAACTGCTTGCCGCACAACGCAACGGGCTGAAGACCATCTTCATCCCGCAGCGCAACGAGCCCGACCTCGACGACGTGCCGGCCGAGGTGCTCGACGCCCTCGACGTGCGGCCGATGACCGACGTCGCCGAGATCGTCGCGCAGGCGCTGGAAGTCGCCGTCGACGCGCAGGTGACCGCGGCGTGATCCCGCGCGCTGTAGCCTAGGCCCAGCCCAACACCCCGGTGGTACGTGGACGATCACGTTCCGCCGGGGTGTTGGCGTCTGTCAGAAGGGTGGCGGGCCGTCAGGCGTGTCGGGTTGATGGCTGGCTGCGTCGGTCCGGGCGCGGCGGTTCGCTTCGCGTTGTTTCTTGTTGCGGGCACGTTCTTCTCGCCGCTTCGCGTGTTTGGCGGCGGTGCGTTCGGTGATCGTGCGCGGTTGTCGGCCTTGTTGTTGTCTGCCTTGCCGTTCGGGCACGATGATCCGCGGTGTCGGTGGGGCTTTCGCGGCTTGTTCGAACCGGATGCGACGCAGGTTGGGGAAGAGGTCTTCGAGGGTTTCGGCCTCGCCGGGGATCACAAAGCCCTCGGGCGTGACGTATTCGGTGACCAGGCGGCCCTCGTCGTCGCGGTACTGCACATCGGTCCAGTCACCGTGGGTCTTGTGCAAATGACCGGGACGGCATTTGGCGTTGAGGTTCTCACTCGAGGTCGCACCCCCGCGGGCGGGTCGGGCGTGGTCGTACTCGGCGACGTGATCGACATCGGCGGTGAATGCCGAACGCGTGCAACCCGGCTCGGTGCAGTAGCCGTCGCGCACCCGCACGAACTCCGCACACGCACTCGTCGGACGATACGGGTCACCAGGCAGGGCAGCCGGGTAGACCACCACCATCTCCGACGACACCGGCTCCGCCGACGATGAGGTCGAAGTCGGGGGTGTCGACGCGTCACCCGCGCCGCCGGCATCGGCGTTGGTGTCGGTGTCGGCGTCATCTGTAGCCTGCTGTGGCGCGGCGATGTTCGCCTTCCGCGTGGGCTCGTCGTCGTATCCGCCCTCGCCGGCGACGACCTGCGTGGGTGGTGTGCGGATGGGGGTGACCGGCCTGATCGTCGCGTCGGGCCGGGCGGCAAGGTCGCGCACATGCTCGTCGGAGATGACTCCGTGCCCGTCGACCCAGCCGGGTTCGGACCCGCCGGCCAGGGTGTCGGCGTCGGTCACCACGTGAATCACGATCTCGGTACTCGCCGCCGAACCTCCAGGATCGACAGGTGTTGCGGTGCAGTTGGACTGACCGCACGCACAGGTGAACGCTGTTCGGGTGAGCAACGCGCACATGGCGTCGGACTTGCGTTCCCCGAGGGTGCGGCCATCCCGGTCGCACACTGATGCGGCCAACTCACGTACCGAGGCGTCGCAAGCCCGGATGTTCTCGGCAGCCATGACCGCGGTGATCTCACCGGTCCCGTCACCGTGGTTCTCGGTCCACACCCCGCGTTTGTCGAGCGCTTCGCGGCGCCGTTCCCGGACCGCGTCGGCGTCGTGGCCGAAGACCAGGCGGTCGATCATGTCGCGCAAACCCGACGTCGACCACGACCCGGACCGGGAGCGCAGCAGGTCGGCGATCGACTCGTCGAGCACCTCGATGATCCGGCGGCTGGCGGGGTCGTCGGGGTCGAGAAGGTGATCATCGGACACCAAGTGCGTGCGTCCGATGATCTCGCGGATCTGCTGCGGCCCGATGACACCGTCGCGCAACGTCTCCAACACCCGCGGCAACCGATCACGAAGACACAACGCCTCGTCGACCAGCATCCCCGCCCGGTAGCGGGTGATCCCGGCCTCGCGCGAGACCCGGGCGACGATGTCACCGAAACCGTCGGAGACGTAACTGTTGCCGACAGTGGTCAACAGCCGGTCGCAGAGCACCAGGATCGTCTGGTAGCGGCACCACGCCAGATACGATTCGCCCGCGCGGATCGACCCCAAGCGCTGCATATGGGTGGCGGTGTCGGCATCGGCCGGGCTGGCAGGATCGACCCCGGCGAGGAACTCGCCCGGCAGATCCGTCCATACCCCCACAGTGACTCCCCCCGAAGTCGTTGCCACCCGGCCTGGTTGACCGGTTCAACTGATACGTCCAAGGTAGACCCGACCACCGACAAGAATGCTCGGCCGAGCCGCTACGTGAGCCCGACGGTGCGAGCGATCCTCTCCGACAACAGATACAGCGCATAGGCGAAGTAGGCCACGATCGCGGCGGGCAGGACCCACAAGGCGGCCACGGCCGCAACGAGACTCGCCGCCCACTGGCGCCCCCACAGCGGCGCGGCGACGAAGATCATCAGCAGGGAGAGCAGGAGCGAGACCGCCGGCGATGATGTCGGCCACGACCAATCGAACAGCAGCGCCCCGCTCGAACCGACCGCCGCGCAGATGCCGACGAGGCTCAGCACCAGCCACCCGACCACACTGAGACGTCGCCATCCGCCGGCGACCCATCGCGTGCGAAGTGCCACGGCCGACCACATGATCCACCGCTTGAGCCAGGGGACGCCGGACGCCCGCATCATCTCGCGGAAGAACCGGTCGGACAGGGTGTCACTCCCGAGCGCGCCGGAGTTGACGGTGCCCGTGATGAGCTCGTCGTGGATGAGCGCCGCGAGTGAGTGTCTGCCGTAGGGGTTCTCAAACCAGCGCAGGAACCGGGGGATCGAGGCGAGGTCGGTGGGGTTGTCGTCGCCGGGCACAAACGTGCGGGCCGCGTCGACGGCGCCCCGCGCATGGGCTTCCGTCTGTCCTCGCTCGACCAGTTGTGTTACGAGGTACTCCTCGACCGCGGGATCGGAGAACCGAAAGGCGTTGCGCACGAGAAACTGTCGCTCGTCGATCTGCGCGATCTCGACCTCGCCACGCCCGGTCGGGTCGTCGACCTCGAAGCCAGACGCCGGCGCGACGCGCCACGGCACCCATCGCGGATCGCTCGGTGTGGTCTTGGTCATCGCCACCTCCGCGTCGAGGGGATGTATCGACCGTAGCCCCCACGCGACCGGGACCGATGGGTAACGGAGGCGCAGCGTGTTGGGGTGGTGGCGTACTGACCACCGTGGAAGTTGCGGGGCCGGGGCCCCGGCGATGGCGAGGTCGAAGAAGCCACGCATCCGTATGACGTTGTGCCCGGAAACCGGGCGCAACGTCATACGCGTTTGAGGCCCCGGCCGACATTGAGCGAACTCCGCTCAACTTTTTTGGCCGACCGGGGAACAATCCGTCGACCACCCCCGTTACACACTTCGAGAAACCTGAGCGACGAAGACTCAAGTCGGTTTGACTCGGATCTACTTTTTCAGTAGGACATGAGTCGGACGCACTGAAGTCCGGTCCCGCAGAGTTTCGCCACGACATCCCCGCGGTCGCGAGACCCCGGGACAAGGACTCGGGTGCACACCCGCAAACTAGGAGGAAGCCAAACATGTCTCGTGCTGTTGGAATCGACCTCGGTACCACCAACTCGGTGGTGGCCGTGCTCGAAGGCGGCGAAGCCGCTGTCATCGCCAACGCCGAAGGCGCGCGGACCACACCGTCCGTGGTCGCGTTCGCGCGCAACGGCGAGGTGCTGGTCGGTCAGCCCGCCAAGAACCAGGCGGTCACCAACGTCGACCGCACCATCCGCTCCGTCAAGCGCCACATGGGCGAGGGCGACTGGACCGTCGAGATCGACGACAAGAAGTACACCCCGCAGGAGATCAGCGCGCGCACGCTCATGAAGCTCAAGCGCGACGCCGAGTCGTACCTGGGTGAGGACGTGACCGACGCGGTCATCACCGTCCCGGCGTACTTCAACGACGCGCAGCGTCAGGCCACCAAGGAAGCCGGCCAGATCGCCGGCCTCAACGTGCTCCGCATCGTCAACGAGCCGACCGCGGCCGCCCTGGCCTACGGGCTCGACAAGGGTGAGAAGGAACAGACCATCCTGGTCTTCGACCTCGGTGGCGGTACCTTCGACGTCTCGCTGCTCGAGATCGGCGACGGCGTGGTCGAGGTCCGTGCGACCTCCGGTGACAACCACCTCGGTGGTGACGACTGGGATCAGCGCGTCGTCGACTGGCTCGTCGAGAAGTTCAAGAGCCAGAACGGCATCGATCTGACCAAGGACAAGATGGCCCTGCAGCGTCTCCGTGAGGCCGCCGAGAAGGCGAAGATCGAACTCTCGAGTTCGCAGAGCACCTCTATCAACCTGCCCTACATCACCGTCGACGCCGACAAGAACCCGCTGTTCCTCGACGAGCAGCTCTCGCGCAGCGAGTTCCAGAAGATCACCTCTGATCTGCTGGAGCGCACCCGCGCACCGTTTCAGGCCGTCATCAAGGATGCGGGCATCTCCGTCGGCGACATCGACCATGTCGTGCTCGTCGGTGGTTCGACCCGTATGCCGGCTGTCACCGACCTGGTGAAGGAACTGACCGGTGGCCGCGAGCCCAACAAGGGCGTCAACCCGGACGAGGTCGTCGCCGTCGGCGCCGCACTGCAGGCCGGTGTGCTCCGCGGTGAGGTCAAGGACGTGCTGCTGCTCGACGTCACCCCGCTCTCCCTCGGTATCGAGACCAAGGGCGGCGTGATGCACAAGCTGATCGAGCGCAACACCACGATCCCGACCAAGCGGTCGGAGACCTACACGACCGCCGAGGACAATCAGCCGTCGGTGCAGATCCAGGTCTATCAGGGTGAGCGCGAGATCGCCTCGCACAACAAGCTGCTCGGCAGCTTCGAGCTCGGCGGCATCGCCCCGGCGCCGCAGGGTGTCCCGCAGATCGAGGTGACCTTCGACATCGACGCCAACGGCATCGTGCACGTCACCGCGAAGGACAAGGGCACCGGCAAGGAGAACTCGATCCGCATCCAGGACGGTTCGGGCCTGAGCAAGGACGAGATCGACCGCATGATCAAGGACGCGGAGGCTCACGCCGACGAGGACCGCAAGCGCCGCGAGGAGGCCGAGACCCGCAACCAGGCGGAGTCGCTGGTCCACCAGACCGAGAAGTTCCTCAAGGAGAACGAGGACAAGGTCCCGGCGGAGCTGAAGGAGAAGGTCGAGGCGGCCGTCGCCGGGGCGCAGGAAGCGCTCAAGGGCAACGACACCGCGGCGATCAAGTCCGCGATCGAGAAGCTGTCGGAGGAGTCGCAGGCCCTCGGCCAGGCGATCTACGCCAACGCCGCTGCGGAGTCCCCCAACGGTGAGTCCGCCGCGGCCGACACCGATCCCGACGTCGTCGACGCCGAGGTCGTCGACGATGCCGACTCGAAGGAGAACAAGTGACCGCAGGAGCCCATTCGTCGAATGGGTCCGGCGAGGAGCCGGTGACGGTGACCGACCGTCGTCGTATCGACCCGGAGACGGGTGAGGTGCGCGACGAGCCGGCCGCCGGCCCCGGCCCGGCCGATGCCGGACCGGTCGTCGACGAGCAGACCAGTGACGAGCAGCAGGCGGACGGGGCAGCCGACGAGCCGGATGCCCGCGTCGCCGAGCTGACGGCCGACCTGCAGCGCGAACGCGCCCAGTTCGCCAACTTCCGGCGGCGTGCCGCCGAGGAGAAGCAGGGTTCGGTCGCCTACGGCAAGCAGATGCTGATCGACAAGCTGCTGCCGATCATCGACGACCTCGACCGTGCACGCGAGCACGGCGACCTCGACAGCGGTCCGCTGCGTGCGGTCGCCGACAAGCTGACCGGAGTGCTGGCCGCCGAAGGTCTCGTGGCCTTCGGTGCGGCGGGTGACGAGTTCGATCCCGAACTCCACGAAGCCGTGCAGCACGACGGCACCGGCGCGAACCCGGTGATCGGATCGGTGTACCGATGCGGCTACCGCCTGGGCGAGAAGGTGATCCGCACCGCGATGGTGACGGTCACCGATCCCGCTCCCGCGGGCGACGCGCCCGGTGCACAATAGAACGACCGTCGCTCGATCCTGAGTGGGCGAACTCACCACTGATCCCTGAGGTGCGAGGAGCGCAAGCGACGAGCCACGAAGGGCGACGAACCCTTCGTGGCTCGCTTCGCTCGCACCTCAGGGAGCAGGTGGTCGGCTCGCACCTCAGGGAGCAGGTGGTCGGCTCGCACCCCAGGGAGAGGGTGGCCCCAACTGAAACATCAATCCAGACAACAGAACTCAAGGAGGTGACGTCTGGTGGCACCACAACGTGAGTGGTTAGAACACGACTTCTACAAGGACCTGGGCGTTGCTTCTGACGCTTCGGCTGAAGAGATCAAGAAGGCCTACCGCAAGCTCGCGCGCGAGCTGCATCCGGATGCGAATCCAGGTGACAGCGCGGCCGAAGAGCGCTTCAAGCGGGTGTCCGAAGCCCACAGCGTCCTCGGCGATGCCGAGAAGCGCAAGGAATACGACGAGACACGCGCCATGTTCGCCGGCGGACGATTCCGCGGCGGCGGCAACGGCTTCCCGGGCGGCTTCCCCGGCGGGGGAACCACTTACACCACCGGCGGCGGTGGCGACTTCGACCTCGGCGATCTGTTCGGCGGGGCGCAGACCGGCGGCGGCGGTGGCGGTTTCGGCGACATCTTCGACGGCCTGTTCAACCGCGGCGGCGGAACGCAACGTACTTCGACGGCGAGCCGGCCGCGTCGTGGCAAGGACCTCGAGACCGAGACGACGCTCTCGTTCTCCGACGCCGCGCTCGGCACGACCGTCCCCCTGCGGGTGACCAGTCCGTCGCCCTGCACCACCTGCCACGGCTCGGGCGCCAAGCCCGGGACCAGTCCGCGGGTGTGCGCGAACTGCAACGGTTCCGGGTTCGTGAGCCGCAACCAGGGCGCGTTCGGATTCAGCGAGCCCTGCCAGGACTGCCAGGGCACCGGGTCGCGGATCGACGACCCGTGCACCGATTGCGACGGCAGCGGCGTGAAGGTCCGGGCGCGCACCATCAACGTCCGGATCCCCGCCGGCGTCGAGGACGGTCAACGCATCCGGCTCGCCGGGCAGGGCGAGGCCGGTCGTCGTGGCGCCCCGTCGGGTGACCTCTACGTCGTCGTGCACGTGACCCCGCACAAGCAGTTCACCCGCAGCGGCAACGACCTTCGGGTGCAGCTGCCGGTGCGGATCTCCGAACTCGTTCTCGGAGCGACGGTCTCGGTTCCGACCCTGGAGGGTTCGGTCGGGGTGAAGATCCCGCCGAACACCACCGACGGCCGCACGCTGCGCGTGCGCGGTCGTGGAGTGCCCAAGCGCTCCGGCGGGGCGGGCGACCTGCTCGTCACCGTGAAGGTCGCGGTCCCGAACAAGCTCGACGAGGCCGCGGTCGAGGCGATGCGCGCCTACGACCAGGCCGAGCGGGCAAGCGGTTTCGACCCGCGGGCGGACTGGGGGCGATGAGTCATGGCCGGTGCGAGCAACTTCGACGGCGACGGCGCGACCTTCCTGATCTCGGTGGCCGCCGAACTCGCCGGCATGCACGCCCAGACCCTGCGGACCTATGACCGACTGGGCCTGGTCACCCCGCAACGGACGAGTGGCGGTGGTCGCCGCTACTCGTCCCGCGACGTCGAACTCCTGCGCGAGATCCAGCGTCTCTCGCAGGAGGAAGGCGTCAACCTCGCGGGCATCAAACGCATCATCGACCTGAGCAATCAGGTCGAGGCGCTCCAGCACCGCGTGCGCGAGCTGACCGACGAGGTGCAAGCGTCGCGGACCCGCCGCGGCGGCGAACTCGTCCCGGTGCCGCGCACCAACGCCCTGGTCGTCTGGCAGCCGCGACGCAAACGCACCACCGACTGACGTGGTTTCGACGCGAGCCCACGGACGTGCGTAACGTTGAGCCTATGGCTTCTGAACCCGTCACCACCGTCGACTCCGGCCCGCACAAGGTCTCGCGCCGGGTCGTCGTGAACGCCCCGGTCGCCGATGTGTTCGCGCTCGTGTCGAATCCGCATCGGCATCCGGAGCTCGACGGTTCCGGCACGGTCCGCGACACCCCCGTGGACGGGCCCGAGACGCTGACCCGTGGGGCGCGTTTCAGCGTCGGGATGAAGCAGTACGGCGTGCCGTACAAGATCACCTCGACCGTCACCGACTTCGAACCCGGTCGGGTCGTCGAATGGCAGCACCCGATGGGGCACCGCTGGCGGTGGGAACTCGAGTCGACGTCACCGACCACGACCGCGGTCACCGAGACCTTCGACTACTCGACGCTCCGGGTACCGAAGATCATGGAACTCATCGGCTACGACAAGAAGAACGGCAAGGGGATCGAGGGCACCCTGCGGGCCCTCGCGGCCCGGTTCGCCTGAGCCGGACCGCCGATGGACTCCGCCACCGGTACGTCGACCGAGTCCGACGCCTCGGATGAACCCGTCGTCGTCCTCGGTGTCGTCGCCGCGCCGGGCCAGGCGATCGGCCTGGCGCGCAAACTCGTCGACGACAACCTCTCCGACCATGTCCAGACGAACTTCCCGGGCGCACGCTGGCAGGTCGAACTCGTCGAGGCCGGACTCGTGCAACCGCCCGCGGGTGATGCCGAGATCGTGGATGCAACGAGAGATCTACTGCTCGAACGCGAGTGGGATCTGGTGGTCTGTCTGACCGACCTGCCGCTGCACGTCGGCAAACGCCCGGTGGTGGCGCACGCCAACGCGGTCCACGGAGTGGCGGTGCTCTCGGTGCCCGCCCTCGGCGCGACCGGGGTGCGGCAGCGGACGCGCGGGATCATCACCGGGCTGGTCGGCCAGCTCCTCGGTGCCGACGCCGACGACCTCCGCGAACACCAGAAGTCGCCGACGCGATCGGCGCTGCGCCACCGTGTCCGTCAACTCGGGACCGACGTCGAGGACGAGGGCACCGCGTTCACCGCCCGCGTGCTGACGGGCAATCTGCGTCTGCTCACGGGCATGGTGCGGGCCAATCGGCCGTGGCGGCTCGCACTCGGGCTCACCCGCGCCCTCACCGGGGCGATCGCGGCCGGGGTCTTCGCACTCGTCACCGCCGACATCTGGCTTCTCGCAGACACTTTCGGTGGGATTCGCCTGACCGGGGTGGCGCTCGGCTCGATCATCGCAATCACCGCGACGCTGATCATCGGCGCCGACCTGTGGGAACGTGGCACCTCCCGTCAGACGCGCGAACAGGTGGCGCTGTTCAACATCGTCACCGTGATCACGGTGGTCCTCGGCGTCGGCGCCTTCTACGCGGCGCTGTTCGTATTGTCCGCCCTCGGCGCACTGTGCCTGGTGGTGCCGCAGGTCTTCGGTGCGACGCTCGGCCACCCGGCCGGTTTCACCGACTATCTGGAGGTCGCCTGGCTGACGTGCTCCCTCGCGACCGTCGGCGGTGCCCTGGGCGCCGGCCTGGAAACCGACGAAGCGGTGCGCGACGCCGCCTACACGCAGCATCCCGCGGAGCCCATCTGAGTCGGTGTACCTGCACAGCCGGGTGTACGAGGACCGCAGGCGAGCCGCTAGGCTTGCGGGTCAGAACGCCACAGCAAGGTCGGCGACGGGAGGTGAACCATGTCCGAGGTACCGGCAAACGGTCCGATGCCAGGGTTCGTGGTCCTGGGTATCTCCGTCGTCGACGACCAGATCAGCTCGGTGGTCCGCGACGCCGACGGCCATGTCCTGGCGAGCAATCTCGTCGACCTCCCGGACGCGTCGGCGGCCGGTGCCGAGGCCGCGATCCTCGAACTCGTCGATTCCGTCCCTGTGGAGGTCGACCGCATCGGCATCTCGGCGTCCCGCGCAGACGTCCGCGACCACCTGGCACGGGCCTTCGCGCCGGGCGCCGGCACCGGGCCGTCGTGGACGGAGAAGGTCGTCGTCACCGGCTATGCCGCCGCACTCGCCGAGATCGCATGCACGCATGCGACGCGCGGTGGGGTGGTGGCCGTCGTCGACCTGGATCGCGATGCCGCGCCGGCCGCCGGCACGACCCTCGCCACCGTCGACACGTCTTCCGGCGCCGTCCTCGGCACGACCGACTTCGCGCCGGGCGAGGTTGCCTCGGTCACCGACCCCGACGCGGCGACCCGGCTCGCGACGGCGGTCACCCGCCTGCCGCGCGGGCGTGACATCACGTCGGTCATCGTGGTCGGCCCCGGCGCGCAACTCCCCGGCATCGCGCCGGCCTTCGAGTACGCGGCGCAACGCCCCGTCACCGTCGCGGACAACCCGGCGCTGGCCTCGGCCCTCGGTGCGGCCGACGCCGCGGTGGTAGCCGCGGCAGCACCCCCCGTCGCCCGGCGGACGTCGACGGGACGTCGCTGGTGGTTCGTCGGCGCCGCCATCGGCGCGGCCGTGTTCCTGGCCGCCGTCGGGATGACGCTGATCGTCACAGCCGAGTCGACGGTCGCCGAACCCGCGCCCGTCACCGTGACCGAGACACCGGCAGCGGTCACCTCGACCTAGGAGGCGACGGTCACCGAGACCGAGACTGAGACCTCCGTCCGCACGACGACGGTCACCAGCACCCCGCGTCCGGTCACTCGAACGGAGACGGTGACCGAGTCGGCTCCCGAGACGTACACCGTGACCGAGACCGAAACGGTCACGGCTCCGGCCGGCGGCGAGCCGAGCCTCGAAGTCCCCTGAGCCGCAACCGGTTCGGGGAAGTCAACTCTTGTGCGGCTCAGAACACCGGGTCGTGCTGGATGCGGCTGGCCCGGACGCCCGCGATGATCAGCGTGCGTCGGGTGTTCTCGATCATCTGCGGTGATCCCGCGATGAGCACCTGACGGTCCTGCCAGTCACCGGACCGGGCCACGACGTCGGCGAGGGTGCCGATCTCGTGGTCGATGCCGAGCTCGGCGGGTGTCGCCACCGCGTTGATCCACCACGGATCGCTCTCCTCCTGGGACACGGCGGTGACCCGCAGCCAGGGATTGGTCGACGCGATGCGGCGCAGGACGGTCAGGTCGTAGAGCTCGCCCGGGTAGCGCATGCCGTAGAAGATGTGCGTCTCCGGCGAATCCGCGCGCATGGACATCTCGATCAACAACGCCCGCAGCGGTGCGAGCCCGGTCCCGCCCGCCACCATGAGGACCTTGCTGTCGCGGTCGACGTGAAGCGTCCCGTGCCCCTGGGCGAGGGTCCACACATCGCCGATGCTGGTCTCGCTCACGATCGCGGTGCTGACCGTTCCACGGGGGATCGCACGCACGTGGAACTCCAGTTCACCGGCCGGGTTGGGCGGGATGGCGGGGGACAGATTGCGCCACTGCTTGGGCCATTGCGGGGTGTGCACCTCGAGGTACTGGCCCGTGTTGAACGTGAGCGGCGAGTGGGCGAGGAGTCGGACGACCGCGAGGTCCCGGGTGATCCGGTACTTCTCGACGACCTCGGCGGTCCAGCGCGCAGGATGGGTCGCGCTCTCGGCCGCGCCCCGCATGACCCCGGTGACCAGCATCATCGCCTGCGAGACGGTCTGTTCGGTCTCGGCGTCCCAGTAACCGGCCATGAGGCTGCCGAACTCGCCCATCAGGGCGGCGTACATCACGTGGTAATGCTCGGGCTCGACCCCGAACTTGCGATGGTCGCGTCCGAGCTGCGCGAGGAACTCCACGAGTTCGGCGTGACCCGACTCGGCCGGGATCGCTTCCAGCACATGGTCGATGACCCGATGGAAGGCCACTCGCTGGGCCGCCATCGACACCCCGAACAGGTCACGCAGGTCGGGATCGATCGCAAACATCCGGGTGTAGACGTTGGTGACGAATCGGTCGGGCTGTCGATTGACAGCCGTCCGCAGCTGGTGCAGCGCGTGGCGCGTATGTGTCGCCATCTCGAAAAGATCACACCTCCGTCGCGGCTCGTCTCCCCACCCGGTTCAAGAGACCCACACTAGTCCTTCAACACGTCACAATTCAGGATCCGGCATCCCATGTCGGACAGTGATGAGGTATGGCAAGGTACGGGGATGACGTCCCTCGAAGGGGTCCTCACGGGCATCGTTGATGCCCATGTGCAGCACTGGAACCCGCGGCGCACCCCGTGGGCGGCGACGCGGGCGTCGCGGCTGTACGGGTTCGTCCCCACCTTGGGCGACCGGGTGTTTCCGCTCGTGGTCTCGCGCGCCGACCGCGAGTACATCCTGACCCCGCGCACCGTGGCCCGGGCCTACGAGCCGCGCCAGTACGCCACCGATGCGGCGCTGGTGCCGACCGTGGTGGGGGTACCGATCGACACGGTGGTGCACGTCGAGTCGCATTGGCGCCGCGAGGTCGCCGACGCCGCGGAGCCCCCGGTGGACAGCACCGCCGTCGAGGAGACCCGATATCTCGAGAGCCTGCCGTTCGGCCAGGCCGGTACCCCCCGCCTCGGCGCCGTCATCTCGCACGGCGATCCGCGGACCCGCACGTTCGCGACCATGCTCGACGAACAGTTCGCGGCCTCCCCGCGGTTCCGCGGCATCCGCATCGTCGCGTCCCGACATCCTGATCCGCGAGTCCGCGACGGCGGGGACGCCGACAACCTGCTGTCCTCGACGGCGTTCCTCGAGGGGTTCGCCGAACTCGCGAGCCGCGATCTGGTCTTCGAGGCGTCGGTGTACTCCCATCAGCTGTACGACGTCATCCTGCTGGCCCGGGAGTACCCGGACACGACGATCGTCCTCGACCACTTCGGCATCCCGGCGGGGGTCTTCGGTCCCGTCGGTGTCCGCACCGGCGCGACAGCCGCTGCGCGCGCGGACATCTGGCGATTGTGGCGAGAACGGATGACGACCCTCGCGAACCACCGCAACGTCGTCGTCAAGCTGTCGGGTCTGGCGATGCCGATACTGGGTTACGGTCACGAACGGTGGGGCAACATCGGCGGTCAGGCCACGCTCGCCGAGATGATCGGTCCCTTCGTCGAGCACATCGTCACCCATTTCGGGTCGGACCGCATCATGTTCGGGTCCAATTATCCGATCGACCGGCCCAACGCCGCGGTCGACGTGCTGGTCGGCGCGCTCGTCGACTGTGTGTCCCAGTGGGGTTCGGAGGCTCTGCGGAAGATCTTCCGCGACACCGCTGTTCGTGTCTATACGATCGATGACGCGGCGGGTTGACCGCTCACCGGCCGCGGGGCCACCAGGTCGAGCGTTGCGGCGACTCCGGCACGGGCACGTCCCGCATGAGCCGGGTCAGGATCTCGACGAGGGCGGTGCACGAGGGATACCGGTCCTCCGGTGACTTCGCCAGCGCCTTGGCGAAGATCGAGTTCATCGCCGACGGCAGCCAGGGGCGGCGCCGGGTGAGTTTCGGCGGGTCGTCGTTGAGGTGGGCATAGGTGATCGCGAAAGCGGTGTTCCGCGGATACGGCGGTGTGCCCGTGATGAGTTCGACGAGTGTGCACGCGAATGCGTAGAAATCGGTTGCGGGGGTGAGCTTCTGGGCCTGCAGTAGTTCGGGCGAGGCGTAGCCGATGGAACCCTGCACACGACCGTTGCGCGCGAGTGGACGGGTGTCGTCGAGGAACTGGGCGATCCCGAAGTCCGAGAGGTAGGCGTCGAGGGGTGTACCCACAGATCGCGGGGTGCGGGAGAGGAGGATGTTCGCGGGTTTGACGTCGCGATGCAGGATGTCCTGCGAATGCGCATGATCCAGCGCATCGGCGATCTGCATCGCCACCCGCAGGATGGTGTCCATGTCCGGCTCGTCGCCGCGCTCGGGGACGAGGGCGGTCGCCGCGGGGCCGCCGATGTACTGCATGGTCAGCCACATCGATGGCAGGTGCCGCGGCCCGAGCGACCCGCGCGGCGAGGCGATCTCGCCGTGCTCGATCATGCGCACGATGTGCGGATGGTCGAGCAGCGAAGCGATCCCGAATTCCCGTTCGAAGCGCTCCCGGACCCGCGCGTGGTCGGACGCCTTCGGGTGCAAAACCTTCAGGGCCAGCGGTCCATCGCACGACGGGGCCCCGTCGTCGCCGGTGCGATGGACCCGGAACACATCGGCGCTCGCCCCGCCACCGAGGAAGTCGTCGATGGTGAAGCCGGCCACGCTCTCGCCAACCTCGAACACCCTGCCAGGGTAGTGGCGTTCGCGGGCCGACGGCGGTAACCGCGGGGTCAGCGAGCCGGTGTCAGCCGGAAGATCGGGAACCGGCGGCCCTGCGCGGTCTCGGTGTACTTCAGGAACTGCTCGGATGCCGAGATGAACTTCTGCCACGCGGGTTCCCAGTCGTCACCCTCGACTTCGGTCACCGCGGTGTCGAGCCGTTCGACGCCGTTCTCCGCCGGCGCCTCCACGGCGACCGATTGGGGATGTGCCCGCAGGTTGTGCACCCACGCCGGGGCCTTCGGCGAACCGGCGTACGAGCCGATCACCAGCCAGCTGTCGGCGTCGGGCAGGGCGAACAGGGGACTGATCCGCGGCTCGCCGGACTTGGCGCCCAGCGTGTGCAGGAGCACCAGGTTCTTGCCGAAGCCGGCGGTGTCCACATGCCCGTTGTTGGAGCGGAACTCGTTGATGACGGTCGCGTTGAAATCGTTCACGTCGCTCATTGTCGCGGTGCCCGGCGTTTCCGGCCATGTATCAATCTGAAACCGTGGTCGTTCGGTCTGCGAATACTCTGAACAGATGAGTGCCGACCCGAGTTCGCTGGCCGCTTCCCTTCCCGACGGCATGGTGGTCACCGACGCCGACATCCTCGCCGGCTACCGGCAGGACCGTGCCGCCGATCCGACGGCCGGCACCCCGCTCGCGCTGGTTCGGCCGACCACCACCGCCGAAGTGCAGGACACCGTTCGCTGGTGTGCCGCCAACGGTGTCCCGGTCATCACGCGGGGTGCGGGTACCAGTCTGTCGGGCGGGTCGACGGCGGTCGACGGCGCGATCATGCTGTCCACCGAGAAGATGCGGGACATCGACGTCGACCCGGCGACGCGCACCGCCGTCGTCCAACCCGGACTGTTCAACTCGGAGGTGAAGGCCGCGGCCGCCGCGTCGGGGCTGTGGTATCCGCCGGACCCGTCGTCGTTCGAGATCTGCTCGATCGGCGGGAATGTCGCCACCAACGCGGGCGGACTGTGCTGCGTCAAGTACGGCGTCACCACGGACTACGTCCTGGGCCTGGAGGTGGTGCTGGCCGACGGCCGGGCGGTACGCGTCGGCGGCAAGCAGCTCAAAGACTCCGCGGGCCTGCCGCTGACCAAGCTGTTCGTGGGCAGCGAGGGGCTGCTCGGGATCATCACCGAGGTCACCCTGCGGCTGTTGCCACCGCAAGGCCCCGCGAGCACCGTCGTCGGTGTGTTCGGTTCGGTGCACGACGCCAGCCGAGCGGTGCTGGCGGTGACCGGGGAAATGCGTCCCGCGATGCTCGAGTTCATGGACTCGGTGGCCATCAACGCCGTCGAGGACCTGTTGCGGATGGGCCTCGACCGAGAGGCCGGGGCGCTGCTCGTCGCCCAGTCCGACGCCCCGGGTGCGGCCGGCGCGGCCGAGGTCGAGTTCATCCGGAAGGCGTTCGAGTCCAATGGCGCCGGCGAGGTCTTCGCGACCGACGACCCCGTCGAGGGCGAGGCGTTCACCGCGGCCCGCCGCGCGGCGATCCCGGCGGTGGAGAAGCTGGGATCGTTGCTGCTCGAGGACGTCGGCGTACCGCTGCCCTCGTTGCCCGACCTCATCGACGGTGTCGCCGAGATCGCGGCCGGCAACCGGGTGATGATCTCGGTGATCGCCCACGCCGGCGACGGCAACACGCACCCGCTGATCGTCTTCGACCCCGCCGACGCGGACGAGGCAGAACGCGCGCAGGTCGCCTTCGGTCAGATCATGGACCTCGCGATCGAGTTGGGCGGCACCATCACCGGCGAGCACGGGGTGGGGCGACTGAAGAAGGGCTGGCTGCCCGACCAGGTGGGGCCCGACGTCATGGAACTGACGGCTCGGATCAAGCAGGCTCTCGACCCCGACGGTCTGCTGAACCCGGGCGTGCTGTTGTAGCCGGGCGTCCTCCGGTGGACCGGGAGGCCGCGGTGCGCCCCGCCACCACATAGGTGTCGCGGCCTGCGGCCTTGGCGTCGAAGAGCGCGTGGTCGGCGACGTCGAACTCGTGCCGGATGAAGGCGTCGGCGTCGTCGGCGGACATGTGGCCGCCTGGTGTGGCACCCACGGCGATCCCCAGGCTCATCGTCGCGGTCGCACCACCGGGGATCGTGATGCGCCGCGCGCGGATGCGTTCGGCGAGCGCGCGCACCGAGGTCTCGTCGGCAAGCGTCGCGATCGCGAACTCGTCACCGCCGAGTCGCGCGACGATGGCCTGCTCGTCGGTGGCCCCCTGCAGAATCGCCGCGACCCGCTCCAGGACGTCGTCACCCGTCGCGTGACCGTGTTCGTCGTTGATGGCCTTGAACCGGTCGACATCCGCGGTGACCAAGGCGAACGGTTGAGCGGGGCTCCGACGGAGCATTGTCGTCGTCGCGTAGATGAAGCCGCGACGATTCAGCAATCCGGTGAGCGAATCGGTATTTGCCATGATGAGCTGATGTTTCAGCGATCGCTGGAAATCGGATGTGTAACTGCGATGAAGGGCCGTTGTGCCATTGGTGACGACCAACAATGCGAGGGTGGTGAACAGGACGTTCAACACCGGAGTGCCATCTGCCCACGACATGAGGCCCATCGCGCAGACCGCGATGCTCGAGTAGATCATGTGGGCGTACGCGACCGGGGACCGGACGAAATGCGCCACATATGACCCGATGACAGCGAAGATCAGGGCGCAGAACTGGGCCAGGATGATGTCGGAGATGGCGAGGATCGCAACGGTCAGCACAGCGTCGGCCCATAGGACGAACAGGGTGTTGAACCCCCTTATCGACGACTGCTTGGTCCACCAGATCACGCCGAGGTGGACCCGGCTGACCACGAAAGCCATCGGGATCGTGGTGGCGGCGACGATGCCGAGGGCGATCGAGCGCGGGACGGATCCCTGTGTGCCACTCGGCGTGAAGAGCGCGATCGTACCGAGCGCTCCGCAGACCGCGACCAGTACGGCGATGGTGACGCGGACATGCCATTCGCGCATCCGGACCTGTTTGAGGACGTGATCGGCGTTGTCGTAGAAAAGGTGATGATGGCCGGATATCTCATCGGTGGCCGGCCCGTGGCGAAGAGCCCGGAAACGTGCGGCGGGCCGTTCCTCGTGGTCTCCGCGTTGTCGGTGCTCGATGGCCACGTCCTCTTTCACTCGTGATGCGCGTGACGCGCATGCATGTCGCGACGACGAATCGTCGAACACACGTTACGGAGTTTAGAGGACGATTAAAGATCGTTTCTTCTCGAAATCCGCGATATGACCCAACGGAGCGAAAGATGGAAGAATCGGCAGAATTGCCGTCGATCTGATGCGCGCTGAGACGGTCGTGCCGATCGGGCCCGATCAGCCGCCTCCTGCTGGGGTCCTCCCGTCCCCTCCGCGGGAGGGACCCCAGCAGGTAGTCCGAATGCGATGTGGCCGGCGCGAACCTGGCCTCGCGGAATTCAGCATATTGGCTCGATGGTCAACCTACAATCACATCAATCGGGATAACTGACAGGAGATCGTTGATGAATGGTCCCGGGGAGCCCGGACTACGTGATATCGACCTCCGACGACTGCGAATGTTCGTCGTCGTGATGGAGGCGCCCAGCCTTCGTGTCGCCGCGGATGACCTGTTCATCAGCCAGCAAGCGCTCTCCTCGGCGATCCGCGAACTCGAGCGACACCTGGGGGTGGAGCTCTTCTCGCGGTCGCGCCGAAGCCTCACGCCGACGCCTGCCGGTGAGGCGCTCTACCGTGGTGCAGTGCCGTTGCTGGCCGGTGGCGAACAGCTCGCGACGCAGGTACGACGGGTGGACGCCGGCTCGCCTGCGCCGTTCGTGATCGGTCACGCCCCGGACCTCGCCTCCTCCGAAGTCTTCCGGATCATCGAACCGGTGGTGCTCGCCGACTCGTCGGTGCCGATCACGGTACGACCGGTCTTCGCCGAACTCATTCGCGACGAGTTGCTGTCGGGAGCCATCGACATGGCTCTCGGACGAGGCGTGGCGGCCCCGCCGGACATGGCCACCACCATCGCGACACAACACGAACTGCGTCTGGCGGTGCGTGCCGATCACCCGCTGGCCGCGCACGACCGGGTCGACATGGCCGACCTCGCCGGCTACGAGATCGTCGTCTGGGGTCCCGAGCACGAGTACGAGTACACCGACATCCTCGTCGGCATGTGTCGGCGTGCCGGGTTCGAACCGAAGATCATCCTGTCGACGCTGCTGGGGACGCCCCCGCACACGGCGGTGATCGCACACCCCGACGCGTGCGCATTCGTCACCAATGAACCCGGCTGGATCTACGTCAACCGCATCCGGATCGTCGAGTTCACCGATCCGCCGTTCGCACCCGTCCGCGCGATGTGGTTGCCCAACACCTCGTCGACCCTTCGGCGACAGATACTCGCCGCGGCCGAGAACTCGCTCTGAGGTTCCGGCCGCAGGCCTCAGGCGCCGTCTCGTCTGCTGACCTGCACCGCGGCCACGTCGAAGATCCGCGGGTACCCGATCGTCGAGTCGGGGACGGCGCGGTCCGGGAAGTCGAAGACGCTCAGCATCAACTGCACCGGGTAGTCGATCGACTGGTCGACCGTCTTGACCGGGTGCCCGTCGACGCTGAACACGAGCCGTCCCGGTTCCCAGTCGACGGCGTACTCGTGCAGGTCGGCGAGATCGTGCGGGATCTCGATGACCGAGAAATCGTCGACAATCCGAGGGTCACGGTGCGGATGGACGCCCACCCCGACCGTCCAGGGCTCGCCGGGCCGCGGGCCGAAGATCTCGGCGACGCAGATCTCGCCGGACTCGTCGGGTCGCTCCTCGGTGCCGAGAAGCCAGAACGCCACCATCGACGCCGGATCGCGGATCGCGCGCATGGTCACCTCGAACCGGCCGTGGGCTTGGGCGAAGCGGATCTCCGAGGCGCGATCGGTGGTGACGGTCAATCCGTCGCGGTGGGCGTGCTGACCGACCGGGCTGCCGATCGGACCGGCGCGATGCCCGGTCTGCAGGCTCGAGACCCGCATCCCCGACTCGGACGGCCGCCAGGCGGGCTGGTCGTCGTCGATGCACAGCCGTGAGCGTCCCTCCGATGTGCTCCACCGGGCGGCGGAGTTCTCGGGTGTCGACCAGTGCGGCAGATACGCGGCGATCCACGTCCGGGGGTCGAAACCGTCGCCGGTGAAGTCGTCGTGCAGGGTCGTCGTCAGGCCCATCAGATCCGCGGCGTGTCGGTCCATGGGATTACGGTACAACGACTTTCGAGGGCCACACGCGTAGTGTGTGCTGGTCAGTACGTGCGTGATCAGAGGTGGGATGACTTGGAGACGACAACTGCGGCCGACACTCTCCGGCGATGGGCGCTCGACGAAGAGCTGAAGTCCCGGGTCATGGCCGACCCCGCGCTCGCCGACTGTGCGCGGCGAGTCGCCGACCGCTACACCGCGGGAGAAGATGTCGAGTCCGCGATCCGCGCCGGCGCGCGCGCCGTGGAACGCGGGCACCGGGTGAGCATCGAGTACACGGGCGAGAGCGTTCGCGATGCCGCCGAAGCGGCCGCGGCCACGGACGTGTTCGTGTCCGTCGCCGAACACATCGGCCGGACCGGGCTGCCGTCGACGGTCTCCGGCGATCTGTCGCACATCGGCCTCCTCGTCTCGGAGGAACTGGTGCGCGACAACGCTTCCCGCCTGGCGCAAGCGTGTGCCGCGGTGGACTCGGTTTTCATGATCTCGGCCGAGGGATCGGACCGGGCCGACCAGGTTCTCGAGGTCTACGACTGGCTGTCACAGCGATTCGACAATGTGGGCATCACACTTCAAGCACGGCTCCATCGCTCGGAGGGCGACGTCGAACGCCTCCTCGCGATCGGTGGCCGCATCCGGCTCGTCAAAGGCGCGTTCTACGAATCGGATTCGACCGCGCTGTCGCGAGAGGACCCGGAGTTGCCCCATCGCTACGGACGGCTTGCGCGGCGCATCGTCGAGGGCGGTGGCTCCCTCACACTCGCGACCCACGACGAGGTGCTGCTGACGCGCGTCCTCGACTCGGTCGGCGCCGCCGACGCCCTCGAGGTCGAGATGCTGATGGGTCTCGGAACCGACCTCCTCGATCGGTTGGCGGCGAACGGGCTTGCCACGCGCGAATACTGCATCTTCGGCTCGGAATGGTGGTTGTACGTGCTCAACCGCATCGCCGAAGACCCGACCCGGGTGTTCCAGGCCATCGTCGACCTGGGGCGGGGGACGGTCAGCCCGCCGGCCACCGCTCGGTGATCAGCTCGACCATCTCCTCGACCCAGGCATCGTCGAGCGCGGCGTCGCTGCGGATGAGGATGCGGAAGATCGCGGTGCCCGCGACGACCTCCGCGAGCATCGGCAGCCGGTCGTCGTCACGGCGTTCCTGGCCGAAGCGGGATTCGAAGGCGGTGAGGTCGCCGGCGAGCCGAGCGATCATCTGACTGTGCACCTCGGGTGATGCGACGGTGTCGGCGATCAGGCCGGGGAGTGCGACGCGTACCTCGGGGCGGTTGAACATGGTGCGCACGATCTCGACGAGCGCCCGGATGTCCTGTCGGGCGTCACCTGAACCCGTTGGCGGTTCCAGGGTTTCGGCTGCCAGCACCGCTTCGTGGACGAGTTGGGCCTTGCCGGACCAGCGCCGGTAGATGGCCGCGGTGGTGGTGCCCGCGCGGGCCGCGATCGCCGAGAGGGACAGCGCCGGGTAGCCCGTCTCGAGGATGAGTTCGCGGGTGGCCGCGATGATCGCGGAATCGATCCGCCCGTCGCGGGGCCGTCCGGGCGACGCAGGGTTCGACCTCTTGTGTTCCCTTCGGCCATCTGCTGTCATGAGTCCCAGCATAGTTGCAATACGGTGTGCATCGTATTTATGGGAGGGTCCGTGGAACTCAGTCCACTCGACGAATATCCGATCCATCAGGCCCCGGCGCCGATCACCTGGCCGGCGACCTCCGACCGGAACTTCTACGACCGTTCGTACTTCAACGTCCTCGACCGCGAGGGCCGGTTCATGGCGCTGACCGGCATCGGCTACTACCCGCGGCTCGGGGTCAAGGACGCCTACTTCGTCGTCCGGCGCGGCGACACCCAGACCGCGGTGCACCTGAGCGACGCCATCGACGACGACCGCCTGCGGCAGAACGTCAACGGCTACCGCCTGGATGTGCTGGAGCCGTTGCAGGAACTACATCTGACGCTGGCCGAGACCGAGGGGATCTCCGCCGATCTGACCTGGCGCGGTCTCTTCCCCGCGGCGCTGGAGAAGCCGCACGACATGCTCACCGAACGGCGGGTCACCCTGCAGGCGTGCCGGTTTGCGCAAGTGGGCAGCTGGCAGGGATGGATCGATGTCGACGGGGAGCGGTTGACGGTCGAGCACGACACCAGCGTGGCGAGTCGTGACCGGTCGTGGGGCATCCGCCCCGTCGGTGAGTCCGAACCCGCGGGCCGGCCCGACACCGCCTTCCGCGGTATGTGGTGGCTGTACCTGCCGTTGGCCTTCGACGACTTCCAGTTGTTCCTGATCCTGCAAGAGGATCCCGACGGTCATCGCAGTCTCTACGACTGCACGCGGCGCTGGCGGGACGGCCGCGTCGAGCAACTCGACGGTGTGCGCGTCGCCATCGACTACACGCCGGGCACACGGATCCCCCGGGGCGCGCACGTCGAGTTCCTGACCCGTGCCGGTGACCGGGTGGTCCTCGATGTCGAGTCGAAACTGTTCGCTCCCATTGCGTTCGGATCGGGGTACGGCGGCGACTCGTCGTGGGGACACGGCACATGGAAAGACGGACCGTTCGCCGAACGCGTCAGCTTCGACCTCACCGACCCGGAGGTGATGGCGCGGGCGCCCTTCAGTCTGATCGACCACGTCGGGTCGGCCGTCTGTACCGAACCGGACGGCACCGTCCGGCATGGTGCCGGATTGTTCGAGCACGGCGTCATCGGTCCCCATCATCCGTCGGGTTTCTCCGACTGGACCGATGTGATCGGCTAGGACATCGACATGAAGATCATGACGGCGTTGTTCGATCCGGTCGGAGCGGTCGATCGCGCGCGGGCGTTGCAGGAGGCCGGCGCGTCGGGGGTGTTCACCTTCGAAGGTCCGCACGACGTGTTCACGCCGCTCGCGCTCGCGACAGCGGTCGACGGGCTCGACATCATGTCGAATGTGGCGATCGCGCTCCCGCGCAACCCGATTCAACTCGCCCACCAGGCCAACGACCTGCAGCTGCTCAGCGAGGGCCGATTCATTCTCGGACTCGGTACCCAGGTGCGCGCCCAGATCGAGAAGCGATACGGCGCCGAATTCGACCGTCCTGTGGAGCGGATGAAGGAGATGGTCGGTGCCCTGCGGGCCATTTTCGCCACCTGGAACGACGGTGAGCGTCTGGACTTCCGGGGCGAGTATCACCGGCACACCCTGATGACGCCGACCTTCGTACCCGGCCCGAATCCCTACGGGCCGCCGCCGATCTACCTGGGCGCGTTGGGCCCTCGACTCACCCGTGCCACCGCCGAAGTCGCGGACGGTCTGCTGGTGATGCCGTTCGGGTCGAAGCGGTTCCTGCACGGCACGACGCTGCCCGCCGTGCGGGCCGGCCTCGCGGCCGCCGGTCGTGGCGAGAACGACTTCGAGGTGGTGCCGGAGATCATCGTCTCGGTCGCCGGAAGCGGAGCGAGCGGGCCGAATGTGACGGTCGCGAAAGACCGCGACGCCGACCACGCCTCGACGCGAATGCTGTTGGCGTTCTACGGTTCCACTCCGGCATACCGGCCGGTCCTCGATGCGCACGGGTGGGGAGACCTGCAGCCGGAACTCAACGCGATGTCCAAGCAGGGCCGCTGGCAGGAGATGGCCGGACTCATCGACGACGAGATCCTCCACACCATCGCCGCCTGCGGCACTCCGGCCGAGATCGCCTCACACATCCGCGACCGCGTCGACGGTGTGTCCGACCGCATCTGCCTCTATCAACCGGGACCCATCGGTGTGGAACCGCTGGCCGAGATCGTCGACTCCCTCGCCGGTGACGCGAGATGAGCGCGAAGACAGTCGAATTCGAGGAGATCGCCGACGACCGGTACGGCGGCAAGGCGGCCGGACTCGCACGTCTGCGGCGCCTGGGTCTCCCGGTGCCGCCCGGGTATGTGATTGCCGGCGTGTCGGGGGTGTCCGACGCTGCGACAGCACGATTCGACGAGATGGACGCCGCCGGATGGACACCAGTGGCGGTCCGGTCCTCGGCCGTGGGGGAGGACGGGGACGACCAGTCCTTCGCCGGACAGTACGACACCGTGCTGGGGGTCGATTCGGTCGACGACTTCGTCGCCGCGGTCCGCGCCTGCGCCGACTCCGTGCACTCGCGACGTGCGTCGTCATATTCTGGAAACGGCGCGGCCACCATGAATGTGGTGGTCCAGCGGATGGTCGATGCGCGCGCCGCGGGCGTGGTGTTCACCGCGGACCCGGTCTCAGGTCGGCGGGACCTGACGGTGATCGACGTCGTTTCCGGACTCGGCGAGGCGCTCGTTGACGGGACGGTTGCTCCCGATCACGTCGTGCTCGATGCCGACGGAACCGCGGTGGTCAACGAAACTGTTGCGGCGCCGGTTCTGTCGCCGGTCGAGATCGCGGCGATCCAGTCCGGCGCCCGCCGGGCCGAGCAGGAGTGGGGCCGGCCGATGGACCTCGAATGGGCCATCGACAAATCCGGTGAACTCTGGTGGTTGCAGGCTCGGCCGATCACCACGCTGCCCGGTGACCTGAACGAGATGGACTCGCCGCTGGCCGGCGCCGACCATGTGTACACACGATGCAACATCGGCGAGATGATGCCGGGCGCGTTCTGTCCGCTGACCGCATCGGTCTCCGGATTCGCGATCGACTACGCGATGCAGATGGTGCAGGTGGTCGCCCGGGCACAGGAGCGATACGAGAAGCCCTGGCTGCAGGTGGGTTACTTCTACGGGCACATGTTCCTGAACCTGACCGAGGGCACGGCACTGAGTTCCGGCATCCTCGGGAACTCGCTGGAACAGTTCTCGACCTCGATCTGCGGGCGGGTCATCGACGAACTCGAACCCAAGCCGCCACAACCGTTCCGGCGCAAGCTCGGGAACACCATCCGGCTGACCTCGCACGCGCTGTCGGTCGGTCCGGCCATCCGTCGACTGCCCGGTGAGATCGCCGGGTTCGCGGTGCCGACGAGCCGCGACCCCCGGGTCGTATGGGAGGAGCTGGAAGCCGGGGTCGCCCAGTACTGCGATGTCACCCTCATCCATGTGCGGTCGTCCTCACGCGCTGCCGTCGCGGCTAATGTGCTCGAGAGCGTGCTGGTCCGGCGGGCGGAGAAGGACGGCCGCACCGAGGACGACGGCAAGGCCGAGGCCGCCCGGCTGATGGCCGGCGCCTCGGAGGTGGAAAGCGCGCTGATGCTCGTCGAACTCGACGCGGTGGTTCGGGCCATCGCCACCGACCCCGCGGTCGCCGACGCGTTCCTCGATGCACCGCCCGACGATGCGGCCACGACGTTGCAGTCGTCCGACGGAAGTGCCGGCTCGGCCCTGCGGAGATTCCTCGAGCGCCACGGACATCGCGGGTACCGCGAACTGTGCATGCGCGACCCGTCCTGGGCCGATGACCCCGGTGGTCTGGGGGCGATGATGCAGGTGATGCTGCGGTCGGTCGGGACCCGGACCGTCGCGCGACCTGACCGTGCGCCCGCCGACCCGCACCCCGCTCGGGCGATCCGAGTCCTGGCCCGGTTGGCGCAAGGCGGTGCGCGCGGGCGGGAGGAGACGAAGTCGCGGATGGCGCTGATGGCCCATCGGCTCAAACGAGGTTACCGGCACCTCGGCGAGGTGTTGGTCGAGACCGGGCGGCTTCCCGACGCCGATCTCGTCTTCTTCTTCGACCGTGCGGAGCTGCAACGGATCGTCGGCGCCGGCGACGTCACCGACCTCGTCGAGAGTGCGCGGAAGCGTCGAGAAGCGTTGTCGTACCAGGATCGGCTCGAGTTCGACGATGTGTCGGTCGGCCGCCCGTCCCCGCGCGTCGTGGCTCCTGAGCGGAATGTCGGCGATGGCCGGATCGTGGGTCGACCGGCGGGCCGGGGAACCGTCGAAGGCGTGGTGCGCGTGGCGAAGTCGATCGTGGAGGCGCGTGATGTCCAGCGCGGTGAGATCCTCGTGGCACCTGTCACCGACGTCGGCTGGACGCCGTACTTCACCGTCATCGGTGCACTGGTCACCGACATCGGCAGTTCGGTCTCGCACGGTGCGGTGGTCGCCCGCGAGTACGGACTGCCGTGCGTCGTGAACACCCTGGTGGGCACCCAGGTGTTGCGGACGGGAGACCGCGTGCGGGTCGATGGAGATCGCGGGATCGTCGAACGGCTCGAGGCGAGCTGAACCGGTTGAGAACCAGCGGGTTCAGCCTTCACCCGAGGCGATGTCGGCGTAGTGGTCACGGAGGTCGCGCTTGAGGATCTTGCCGCTGGGGTTCTTGGGCAGGGACTCGCTCGCGATCACGATCTTCGGGATCTTGTACGGCGCGAGCCGGTCTCGGCAGTGCTGGGTGATCGATCCCGGGTCGATCGTGTACCCGGAGGCCGGTACCACCACCGCCGCAACGGCTTCCACCCAGTAGGGATGCGGAACGCCGATGACCGCTACTTCCTGCACGGCAGGGTGTTCGAACAGCACTTCCTCGACCTCGCGGCTCGACACGTTCTCGCCGCCGGTCTTGATCATGTCCTTCTGCCGGTCGACCACCCACAGGTATCCGTCGCCGTCGAAGTAACCGAGATCGCCGCTGTGGAACCAGCCCCCGCGGAACGACTCGGCCGTCTTCTCGGGCAGGTTGAGGTAGCCGACCGTCACCTGGGGACTGCGGTGCACGATCTCCCCGACCGTGCCGGCCGGCACGCCCCGACCGTCGGAGTCGACGATCCGGGTCTCGACGTTCAGCGCGGGACGCCCGGCGGAACCCCCGCGGGTGGCCTGATCGTCGGGCGCCAGGACCGTTGCCAGCGAACCCATCTCGGTCTGGCCGTAGAAGTTCCGGAGACGGAGGCCGGGCAGGGCTGCGCTCAGTTCACCCAGCACCTCGACGGGGAGCGCGGAGGCCCCGTAATACCCCTTCCGCAGCGACGACAGGGCATCCGGGTCGAAGTCGGGGGAACTCAGCAACGAGATCCACACGGTCGGCGGGCAGAAGAGTTTGGTCGCACCCTCCTGGGCCACCGTCCGGAGCAGCGTCGCGGTGTCCGGACGGTCGAGGATGATGCTGGTCGCGCCCAGCATGATGTCGGTGATCAGGAAGTTGTCCAGTTGCGCGCAGTGGTAGAGGGGGAGCGAGTGCACCTCGATGTCGTCCTCGCTCATCCCGCCCGAGACGACGCAACTCATGTACTGCCACATGAGCGTTCGGCTCGTGTGCATCGCGCCCTTCGGCCGGGATTCGGTGCCGGAGGTGTACATGATGCGGATGACGTCGTCGTCGGCGACGCGGACGTCGGGCAACGGCCCGGCGGGTTCTCGCACCCAGTCGTCGACGGACGGCCATCGGGAATCGGAAGGCCTGGTGCTCAGCGGGATCGACCGGCGTACGGTCACCGGTGCGGTCGATGCGGCGATCGCCTCGTCGGCGGTGGGCACGAGCGCGTCTTCGACGATCAGGCCGGACGCACCGCAATCGTCGAGGATGTACGCGATCTCCGACGCGGTGAGCATGAAGTTGATCGGAACCGAGATGACCCCGATCCGCGCGGCGGCGAAGATGACCACGGGGAATTGCCAGCAATTGTGCGACAGGATGCCGAGGGTCTGTCCCGGCCGCAGGCCGGCGGCGTGCAACGCGGCGGCGACCCGGTCGACCGCGTCGTCGAACTCCCGGAAGGTCAGGCGGGTGTCGCGGTGGATGACGGCCGGCTTGTCGGGCGTCCGAGCGGCCGACCTGCGCGGGATGTCGCCGAGCGAGTGCGACCGCGCCGCGCCGATCAGGTCGGTGCCGAGGGGAGGAGTCGTCGTCATGGGCGGGTGCCTCTCGATCCGGTGGGATTGGGCGACCCGGACCGCTGGTCACGGGTCGATGGGTACTGTTCGTAGCTATGCGCGGTAGTTCTGAGCCGGGCGCCCGACGCAGGCCCGGCGCCGATCCGGTGTCGCCTCGCGGGGGATGGCAGGACCTGCTGTCGCGTCGGCAGATGCTCGGGGTCCTGGCGGTGCTCGAGCAGTGCGAACACGCGGCCGGCGGTCAGGACTCAAAGAGGGCCTGGTCGAGGCCATCTCCACGTACTTCGGGGTTCGTGACGTGACGTTCTTCCACGGCCGCACCTACAGCGAGATCTTCGACGACCCGGCACCGCTGCTGACCGGCGCCGCGGCCCCGCTGCTGCGGGACTACCGCGAACGATGGCGCGACAAGGACATCTTCGCGCTGCCGCGTGCCCGGCGGGTCCTCACGGCCGAGGGATTCGCGACCCTCGAAGAACTGTCGCGCCTGCCGGTCCCGCAGCGCTCCTATGTCGTGGACTATCTGCACCCCAACGACATGGAGACCGCGTCGGCCCTGCACCTGCCGCTCTCCGACGGTGAGGCCCTCGTCGGCATGTTCGACCGCGTCCGGAAGTGGGACGAATCCGACCTGCTCGCGATGCGCATCCTCGCGCGTCAGCTGCGGGCTCGATCCACGACGGTGTCCGCGGCGCACGAGCCCGTCGACCCGTTGGCCGCGCTCACACCGCGACAGCTGGAGGTCGCCGAACTCGTCAGCGACGGCCTGAGCAACGCCGAGATCGCCCAGCGCCTGTCGCTGTCGGAGCTGTCGGTGAAGAAGTACGTGAGTCGCATCTTCGACGCCGCGGGACTGCGCAACCGGGCCGAGCTCGCGACCGCGGTGCTGCGTTCTCGCCGCCGCGCTCGCTGAACGGGCTGCTTCCGAGACGACTCCGGGCGCGGTCACGGGGCAGGCGTCGGTGTGTACGCGATGACGGTCAGCCCGCTAGGCGAACGCAGGGGCACGCGAGTCTCGTGGCCTCCCACCGACTTCTGGCCGACATGCCAGCCCAGTGAGCGCGCGACGTCGATCGTGGCTGCCAGATCGGCAGTCCGCGCGAGGAGTGACCAGGCCGGCCCGTCCGTCTCGTCGGAGACGCTCAGCGCATCCCAGGCCGCCCAGGCGGACCCGTCGGAGAACCTGGGTGATCCCATGACGGCTTCGACGTCACCGGCGACGCCGGCCCACCGGTCGGTCGCGTGCATCACCGTCACCCGCTCGAACAGTGAGCCGAATCCGGCTCTCTCCGTGCTCTTGTCGTCGGACATTCAGACCACCGCCGTCGATGTCGCTGCCACGGACGGCGTCAGCCGGTGGCCGAGCCGGTCGCGCTTGGTGGCGAGGTATCCGGCGTTGTCCGCGGTGGCCTCGATCTCGAGTCCGAACGTCTCGACGACCTCGATGCCGTTGGAGGCCAGCCCGTCGACCTTGGCCGGGTTGTTGGTCAGCAACCGGACCCGTCTGACGCCGAGATCTGCCAGCACCGCCGCCGCGTCCCGATAGTCCCGGCTGTCGACGGGCTGACCGAGGCGCAGGTTCGCGTCGACGGTGTCGACTCCGTCGAGGTCCTGGAGTCGGTAGGCGGCGATCTTGGCCGCCAGACCGATGCCGCGTCCTTCGTGTCCGCCGACGTACACCACGACCCCGGCTCCGGCGTCCGCGACGTGCTGGAGTGCGGCTCGCAGTTGGGCGCCACAGTCGCATCGGCGCGAGCCGAGCGTGTCTCCGGTGAGGCATTCGCTGTGGATGCGCACGAGCGGTTCGCCCTGCGTGGGCTCGCCGCGCACGAGTGCGAGATGTTCCGCGCCACTGGATGATCGGTACACGGTGGCCTGGAAGATGCCGTGATCGGTCGGCAGCGCGCAGGTCGCGCCCCGTTCCACCGAGCGGCCTGCGCGGCGGTGGGCCACCAGATCGGCGATGGAGATCACCGCGAGTCCGTGACGCGCGGCGAAATCCCGGACGTCTGCCCCGCCGAGCATCGCGCGCCGGTCGGGGCTGACGAGTTCGCAGATGAGACCGGCAGGTTCGAGACCGGCTGCGGCGCAGAGGTCCACGGCTGCCTCGGTGTGTCCGCGACGCTCCAGGACCCCGCCCGGCCTGGCACGCAGTGGCATCACATGGCCCGGCCGGGTGAGGTCTGCCGGACCGACCTCGCGGTCGGCAAGGGCGCGGATGGTCCGGGCCCGGTCGGCCGCGCTGATCCCGGTCGTGACACCGACCGCGGCATCGACGCTGACGGTGAACGCGGTGCCGAGGGGGTCGGTCGGGTCGTCGACCATCGGGGGCAGTTCCAATGCGGCAACACGATCCGCGGTCATCGCGACGCACAGGAAGCCGGAGGTGCACTCGAGGAAGAAGGCGATGTCGTCGACGTCGGCGAATTGTGCCGGCATCACGAGATCGGCCTCGTTCTCGCGGTCGGCGTCGTCGACGACGATGACCGGACGCCCGAGGCGGAGCTGGTCGAGACACCGTTCGACGGCGGCGGTGCTGTCCGTGGGCACCCGGTCCTCGTGGCTCATCGGTGTGCCCGCAATCCGTGGAACAGCGAGCGATGGAAGATCAACGGTTCGCTGGCGGCGGGAACGCCGAGGGCGTCGACCCGTCCCACGACGAGCTCGTGATCGCCGATCGGGCGGTGCTCGTCGATGGTGCACTCGATCCACGCATGCGCACCCGCCAGCCGGGGGGAGCCGTTGCCGGACGGGGTCCATTCCACGCCCGCGAACTTGTCGGCGCCGCTCCGGGCGAAGGTGCGCGCCAGGACATGCTGATCCTCGGACAGCACGTTGGCGCAGAAGGAGCCGTTCGCCACGACCGACGGCAGCGTCGTCGAGGTGATGCCGGCGAAGAAGCCGACCAGCGGCGGCTCCATCGAGATCGAGGTGAAGGAGCCGACGGTCATGCCCACGGGCGAACCGTCCGGGCCGGCCGACGTGATGACCACGACGCCGGAACCGAAGTGCGCGAGCACTTCACGAAATCGGTCGCGGACCGACGCCTGGTCGTCGGCGTGCACGGACTCGACGTCGTCGGCGATGTGACTGGTGTTCATGGAAGTCCTTCCGATGCGGCCGCGGCGGGTGCGGGGTCAAGGACGCACGCACCCGCCGGGCAACCGGGATCAGGCCGGGACGGCCTTGGTGGCCAACTCGTCGAGGGCGGCCGCGTAGATACCTTCGATCGCGGTGGCGAGTTCGGCTTCCACCGTTGCGGATTCGGCGCCGAACTTCGCTGACCAGTGAACCGAGCAGGTGTCGTCGCCGACTGCCGTGACCGAGATGGTCGAGCGGTAGTGCTCGAGCGGAAGCGGGCCGTCGATGTACTCGTAGGAGTACGTACGTGCCTCCTCGTCGAAGGCGACGATGCGCTCGCGCGCCGGTGCGCCGTCGGTGAAGACCACGTGACGGACGTCGCCGTCCATCCGCGATGCGTCGATGGCCGGAATCCACGCCGCCACACCGCCGGTGTCACCGATCCACGACCACACGTCCCCGGCGGACAGCGGGAAGTCCTTGGTCACTTCGATGCTCGACATGTCACACCCGTCCCAGTTCGGCTTCGTACTTCTTGGTCATGTGCTCGACGGCCTTGACGTGTTCGGCCGCTTGGCCTTCGCGGACCGCCTGGGCGCGCGCCGCGGCGTCGAWCATCGGTTGCGCCTGCCCCTGGAAGTACGGCATGACGTCCTGGGCAAACAGCTCGTAGGAACGCCGGGTGGCCTGCGGGTTCGCCCAGTCGTGACCCTGGATCAGCAGCGTGCCGAAACCGCCGGACTGGTCGATCAGGCGCTGGACCTGTGCACGTGCCTCGTCGGCGGTGCCGATGACGCCGATGCCGGAGGTGTTGATGAAGTCGATCATCTCGTGCTTGTTGGTGCCGCGGACGTCCATCTGCGGGAAGGCCGCCACGTGCTGGAGGTAGTTGAACCAGTACTCGATGCCGTGTTCGACGTCCTGGTAGGCCTGCTCCTTGGTCTCCGCGATGTGGAAGGGCCCGACCAGTCGCCAGGTCGATCGGTCCACCTCGTCGCTGCGTCCTGACTGGGCGGCGAACTCTTCGAGCAGACCCCAATGATGTTGCAGTGCACTGAAACCGTCGGCGGTCAGCGTGGCAGCGATGGACAGCAGGCCGATGCCGTACTTGCCGGCGAGTCGCGCACCGGTCGGCGACGCGATCGCGGCGACCACGACGTCGAACAGCGGATCCGAATAGGGGGCCATCTGGATCTTCGCGTCGAACAGTTCGTGGGTGCGGGTCTTGGCGGTCACCGTCTCGCCGCGGAGGAGGCGCATGATGATGTCGGTGTTCTCCGCGAGCAGTTCACGGGTGTCGATCTGGGAGAGGCCCAGCATCGCGGCGTCGGTCGGGAGCGATCCGGGCCCGAGGCCGAACAGGGCGCGGCCGTGGGTCAGGTGATCGAGCATGATCATGCGCTCGGCCGCCCAGAGCGGGTTGTGGTACGAGACCGAGGTGACGCCCGTGCCGAGTTTGATGCGACTGGTGCGTTCTCCTGCGGCCGCGATCATGATCTCGGGCGACGCGTAGATCTCGGCGCCCGCGGAATGATGCTCGCCGAACCACGCCTCGTCGTATCCCAATTGCTCGAGGTACTGGACGAATTCGAGATCCCGCTGCAGCAGCAGCGTCGGGTTCTGTCCCGGTTCGTGGATCGGGGCGAGGAACGTGCCGAACTTCAGTCTGGTCATCGGAACTCCTGTGTGACGTGAGAGGTACACATCAGAAGCTATGACTCACGACACAGCGAGATAAGTCCGCAAAAGTAGACATTCGGTGGCGGCGACCGGCCGCCCCGGTTCAGTCGGCGACGGCCGGATAGGCGTCGAGCATCAGGCCGGCGACCGCACCGAGAGCGTCGTTCCAGGCGGCGGTCATCTCGTCGGTCCACTCCGCGCCGCCGCGCTCGGCCATCGTCGCGATGAGCGCACCGGCCACCCAGTCGTACATCTCGGGCGTCACGCCGAGGTCGTTGTGCCGGCGTCCCAGCGCGCCGAGTGTGCGGCCGAGCCACTCGGCGTCGTCGAGGTGGTCGAGGACCGCGGCTATGGCCTGCTGCAGCATCGTGGCCTGTGGTCGGAGGTCGGCGCCGAACATCAGCCGGACCTCCGGATGTTCGGCGAACAATCGGTCGTAGAAGTCGCGCATCAGCTTGTGCTCGTCGTCGACGACCAGGGACAGACTGTCCTGCAATACTTCTCGATTCAACATGGTGGGGCTGCACCTCGTCGGGTTGGAAGATGTGTCAATGACACACAATGTGTATCCCTGTAACATCTAGCACGAGGTGACGCGAGTCACAACTTGTTCCGAGTAGTGCTGTCTGTCCCTGGCCGACGACTGGTCGTCAGTCCTCGAAGGTCAACGGTGTCGTCGTCGACGGGCCCTGACGGTAGCGGCTCATCGTGGCTGTCTGCCAGCGGCCGTTGTACTCCGGGATCGGCAGCGGGAACCAATAGCTCGAATCGAGCCACATTTGGCCCAGCAGCGGGACGGGCTGGCGCGAGATGTCGGTCCACTTGCCGGTGGGTGCGCCGTCGAACGTTCCCACCTCCTTACCGTCGACGAAGAACTCGACCTGTTTGCTGCCGAGTTTGACGGCATAGTCATGCTGCTTGTCGAGGATGCTCATCGGTAGCAGTCTGGCCTGCGGGACAAGGGTTCCCGACTTCTTGACCATCATGAAGAAGCCCTTGGGAAAGTCTTGTCCGAGAGCCTGCGCGAGCGGTGCGGTGAGCGTGCTGGCCTGGCCGACCAGGCCGGCGGAGCCGTTGTACATGAACCAGGCGATCTCCAGTCCCAGTGGGTCGATGGAGCGATTCGAGACTCCCCAGCCGGTGGTGCCGTTCCATGTCTTGATCTGCTCGGTACCGCCGACGCGCATCGTCATGGTCTGGCCCGGCTCGAACACGGGCTTGGCAAGGATCTCCGCATTGTTGTACGGGAACAGCCCCTCGACGGTCGGCGGCGCCTTGAATGTGACGCCGTCGGGGCCGTACGACGTCTTGCTGTAGCCGACATTCGTGTTGCACCAGTCGCTTGGTGCCGTGGCGAAACGTTCGTCGATCGGCCGGGTCGGTTGCGGGTCACCGGTGCCGATGTACCCCGCGAAGGCCCGCCCGTCGAGGACAGCACAGTTCGACGTGCCGTCGTCTCGGCCGGGAAGCTGGATGTTCGGATCGGCCACCGCGGCGCCGACTCCCGTCCATGTCAGCATCGCGGCCACGGTGGCGGCGACCAGCGCTCTGCCTCGGATCATCTGCTTCTCCTCTGAAAATGCGGACTGGAACAGGTATCTGATACCACATGTAGTCAGAAGTGAGGCTGCCCAAAAGTGCTGGAAAAGGCACTATTCGGACAGGGTTTCAGCGCGCGGGTCCGGCGTGAGCTGCACAGGGGGCACTGAAAGAAACGAACAGTGATTGTCGTCTCAACGACGGGATTCGGCCACCGCGGTCCTCAGAACTCGGCGACCTCACTGGCGGCGTAGGAGGCCAGGAGTTGGAGTCGCTCGGCGCTGGGGGAGCCGGGCTCGGCGGCGTAGATCATCAGGATCGTCCCGGGATCGGCGGTGACGGCGAGCTCTTCATAGGCCAGCGTCAGTTCGCCGATCACCGGGTGGTGGAAGCGTTTCGTCCCGGTGCCGTGTGTCCGGACGTTGTGCGCGGCCCAGAGTGTGCGGAAAGTGTCGCTGCGCGTGGACAATTCGCCCACGAGATCCTGGAGCGCTTTGTCGTGCGGATCGCGTCCCGCCTCGGCCCGCATGATGGCGACGCACATCTCGGCGAACAATTCCCAGTCCGGGTAGAAGTCACGACTGGCCGGGTCGAGGAACTGGAAGCGGGCCAGGTTCGGCGTGCGGCCGCCGTCGCCGATGACCGGCGAATAGAAGGCGCGGCCGAGGGCATTGGTGGCCAGCAGGTCCTGATGCGAGTCGCGCACGAAGGCGACGGCGTCGGTGATGGCGGCGAGTGCCCAGGTCAGGCTGTGGCGAGAGGCCGTGGCCTTCGCCGAACGACGCCTCGGCCGTCCGGAGGCGGGTATCCCGTCGGCGGCCCGGGCGAGGTCGAGAAGGTGGGCGCGCTCCGTGTCGTCGAGTTGCAGGGCTCGCGCGAGTGATTCGAGAACCGACGACGACGCACCGGCGATGGTGCCCCGTTCCAGGCGGGAGTAGTACTCGACGCTCACCCCGGCGAGGGTCGCCACCTCGCTGCGTCGAAGACCGGGTACGCGGCGATTACCGCCGGCCGGGAGCCCTGCGGTCTCGGGCGAGATCTTCGCGCGTCGCGACATCAGGAATTCGCGGACCTCGGCTCGGTTGTCCATGTGCCCAGCGTAGGACGGTCGGAAGCGTGCAGGGGTGCCCTGTCAGTACACCTCCCGACAGGAACTGTCGCGGACGCGACGCATGCGGTTGCCTTGATGGGTGACCGCATCTGCCGTCGTGCTCGTCTCGTGAGGCGAGCAGGTGGCGGAACCGACTGACGAGGAGAACACATGCGCGGAGTGATCATGGATGCCCCCGGCACCATCCGGGTGGACGATCGCGAGAACCCGACCATCCAGGAACCGACCGACGCGATCATCAAGGTCGCCGCGACCTGCGTCTGCGGGTCGGATCTGTGGCCGTACCGCGGCATCGAAGACGTCGATCACGCGCCGATGGGCCACGAGTACGTCGGCACCGTCACCGAGGTCGGCGACCAGGTGTCGTCGATCAAGGTGGGCGACTTCGTGGTGGGTTCGTTCTTCGCCTCGGACAACACGTGCGAGATCTGCCGTGCCGGCTATCAGTCCCGGTGTGTGCACGCCGAGCCGATGGGCGCCCTCGGTACGCAGGCCGAATACGCCCGGATTCCGCACGCCGACGGCACGCTCGTGGCAACACCCGGTCAGCCGGATGCCGACCTCATCCCGTCGCTGCTCGCGGCGTCGGACGTGCTCGGCACCGGTTGGTTCGGTGCCGTGGCGGCTGAGGTGGGTCCGGGTAAGACCGTGGCCGTCGTCGGCGACGGCGCGGTCGGACTGCTCGGTGTGCTGGCCGCGAAACACCTGGGCGCCGAACGCATCATCGCGATGAGCAGGCACGCGGACCGGCAGGCGCTTGCGCGCGAGTTCGGGGCGACCGACATCGTGTCCGAACGGGGCGACGAGGGCGTGGCACGTATCAAGGAGCTCACCGACGGGCTCGGTGCGCATTCGGTCATCGAAGCCGTCGGCACGCAGGAGTCGATGATGCAGGCCATCCGGTCGACCCGGCCGGGCGGCCACGTCGGTTACGTCGGCGTCTCGCACGACGTCGAACTCCCCGGCCTGGAGCTGTTCTTCTCCGGCGTCCACCTGCACGGCGGACCCGCCCCGGTCCGACGCTTCCTGCCCGACCTGATCGACCTCATCTGGACGCGGGAGATCGATCCCGGCAAGGTCTTCGACCTCGCCCTCCCGCTCGACGACGCCGCCGAGGGATACCGCGCCATGGACGAGCGCCGCGCGACCAAGGTACTGCTCACCGTCTGACCTCGGTCGGTACCCTCACGGCAAACGAAAGGTGTTCAGCATGAAGATCACTCGCAGTTCCATCGACACCGTCAAAGGTCCCGGCGACTGGTTCACCGGCGACGTCTACATCGATGCGGCGGCCGCCTCGCCACCGCCGTCCCGGGTGTCGGCAAGCCTCGTCCATTTCATGCCGGGGGCGCGGACGCACTGGCACCGGCACCCGCTCAGCCAGACGGTCTTCGTCACCGAGGGGATCGGCCTGTGCCAGCGGCGCGGTGGCCCCATCGAGGTCATCCGCCCCGGCGATCGCGTCCTCTTCGAAGCCGACGAGGAGCACTGGCACGGAGCCGCCCCCACGCGCCTGATGGTCCATCTCGCGATCAACGAGGGCGACGACGACCACGATGTCGTGCAGTGGCTGCAACCGGTCACCGACGAGGAGTACGGGCAGGCGCCGGATCTCGGGATCTGATCAGTCGAACCCGACGGTGGCCGGGGTCTTCGGGGTTGCCTGACACGTCAGCAGCCTGGATCGTTCTGTCATGATCGAGCTCGGCCATGCCGCAATGCCGTCGTCACCGACTCGAACATCGTCGACTTGATGGCCCCGAGGGTCGCCCGGTCCTTGCCGACAATCGGAGACAGCGTCTCCAGGGCTGCCCCGACAATCTCCCCCTCGGCCGCAGTGCCGTCGATCAAGCCGGCGTCCAGAGCTTCGGCGGCGCCGTACCGGTGGCCGGTGCTCATCGCGGTGAGCGCAGATCGGGGGGAGAGCTTGGCCTGGATGAGCGCGGCCATCCCGGGGGTGAACGGGATGTTGATGTCCACTTCCGGGAAGCAGTAGTAACCGCGGTCGGCGCGCATGATCCGGAAGTCATGAGCGATGGCGAACATCGCTCCCGCCCCGAAGGCGTGACCGTTGACCGCTGCAACGGTCGGCAGCGAGAACGTGAGGATGCGCGCGAGCAGCGTTTGCACGGCCTCGACGTACCAGTCGGCTCGATCGCCGTTGGCGATGAGCCAGTCCAGGTCCAGACCATTGGAGTAGAACTTGCCGTCGCCCACGGTGATCAGGCCTTTGGCGTTCGCCTCGGCGTCGTTGAGGAGTGAACCGACGGCGTCGAGCCAATCGGGGGAGAACCGGTTCTCGTCGTCGCCGATGGTCAGGATGGCGATGTCGTCCCGATAGTCCAGTGAAGCTGTCATGACGGGTCCTTTCGCGAAGAAGTGGACTGATGCGATGGTTCGGTTGGGGTGAGGGACAGTACGGCGCGGACCGCCGTTGCAATGCGTTCGCGGGTTGCGGCATCGGGGGTTCTCCTGCCGCGCAGAAGCAATGCAGTCGGAAGTTCGACCACGCAGTCTCTGATGACGGACACGGCGTCACGGTCTGCGCGCTGCCAGACCGCCTGGGACAACTCGACGAACAACGACGTCAACGACCGGTCGAGACCGCGGAGCTCCCTCGCGAGGTCGTCGGGAAGGTCATTGGACCCAAGCAGTTCTCCGCGATCGACCGTGAGTAGGAAGCCACCCCGCACAGGAGCTTCGAGCAAGAACCGTGCGGGCGCATCCGCGGCGACGACGACGGCTTCGACTGCGGAGTCACTGCGGCCGTCGCCGCCGGTGAGGACCGCGTCGACCGCTTCGCGCTGAGCGGCGAGGAATTGCTCGGCAGCGCGCAACCACACCCTTCCCACGAGACCCGCGCGCGACCCGAACGCGTGATAGATCGCGCCGTTGGACATCGAGGTGAGCTCCGACAGCGCACGAACCGTCACCGCCGCAGGGCCGGCCCGGACCGCCAAGCCCTCGGCCGCATCCATCAACTGCTCGAGGTCGTGCGTGCGAGGACGAGGCATGACGAAACTCTAACAGAGCACGCGCTCTGTAATGCCACCGCAGCCCGGGTCGACCCCGACTCGGGTTCGATGCCGTTCTTCCCGGCGACTGTCGCCGAGGTGCCCGTGCTTCGAGAAGCCCGACGGTTGCGCGAAAAGGCCGCCTGAAGTCCGGATCGCGTGGTTTCACCCACCTCGCGACGCGCCGTACTCGCGCGTAGCGATTTGACTCGTAAGAATCACAGCGTCGAACCACCCCGCGCGTCCCGGATCGCCACTGAGCTGGGCCGCTGCGCTGTACCGTACCTGCGGACCTTCAACCGCACGACGACGACGTGAATGGAGCCGGTGTTGTTTTCTCGTATCGCCATCGTGAACCGAGGTGAGGCCGCGATGCGGCTCATCCACGCCGTTCGGGGCCTCTCGGAAGAGACCGGGCAACCCATCGAGGTCATCGCGCTGCACACCGATGTGGACCGCAACGCGACGTTCGTACGTGAGGCGGACGTCGCATACGACCTCGGGCCCGCGGCGTCGCGTCCGTACCTGAACATGAAGGTGCTCGAGCACGCCTTGCTGGAGACCGGCGCCGACGCGGCATGGGTCGGCTGGGGCTTCGTGGCCGAGGACCCGCTGTTCGCCGAACTCTGCGACCGCATCGGCGTCACCTTCGTCGGGCCGTCGGCCGAGGCGATGCGCAAACTGGGCGACAAGATCGGCGCCAAGCTCATCGCCGAAGAAGTCGGCGTCCCGGTGGCGGCGTGGAGCCGCGGCGGTGTGGACACCCTCGACGAAGCCGTGGCCGCGGCAGCCCAGATCGGCTATCCGCTGATGCTGAAGGCCACCGCCGGCGGTGGTGGCCGCGGCATCCGCAAGGTCACCAGCGACGCCGATCTCCGTGACGCCTACACCCGCACCCGCGAGGAGGCCGAGCGCGCCTTCGGTAGTGGCGTGGTGTTCCTGGAACGACTCGTCACCGGCGCGCGCCACGTGGAGGTCCAGGTCATCGCCGACGGCCAGGGCACCGCGTGGGCGCTGGGCGTCCGCGACTGCTCGGTTCAGCGACGCAACCAGAAGATCATCGAGGAATCCGCGTCGCCGGTACTTCCCGCCGACCGGGTCGCCGAGCTCAAGGCGTCGGCCGAGCGGCTCGCCGTGGCCGTGGGATACCGCGGCGCGGCCACCGTCGAGTTCCTCTACCACCCGGGCGAGAACCTGCTCGCGTTCCTCGAGGTCAACACCCGCCTGCAGGTGGAACACCCCATCACCGAGGCGACGACCGGCTTCGACCTGGTCCGTGCCCAGCTGCACGTGGCGTCGGGCGGCCGCCTCGAGGGTGAGCCCCCGGTCGAGCGCGGGCATGCCATCGAAGCCCGCCTCAACGCCGAGGATCCCGACCGCGACTTCGCCCCCGCGCCCGGCCGTATCGACCTGCTCGAGCTGCCCGCCGGCCCCGGCATCCGCGTCGACACCGGCGTCAGCGAGGGCGACACCATCCCCGCCGATTTCGACTCGATGATCGCCAAGATCATCGCCTACGGGCGGAACCGCGACGAGGCCCTCGGCCGCCTCCGCCGGGCCATGCGCGAGACCCGCGTGATCATCGCCGGCGGCGCGACCAACAAGAGCTTCGTGCTGGAGCTGCTCGCGCAGCCGCAGGTCATCGACGGTAGCGCGGACACCGGCTGGATCGACCGCGTGCGTGCCGAAGGAGGCCTCGTCGCCAACCGGCACTCGGCGATCGCGCTGATCGCCGCCGCCATCGACGCGTACGAGGAAGAGGAACTCGTCGAGCGGCAGCGGCTGATGTCGACGGCCTCCGGCGGTCGTCCGCAGGTACAGCACGACAGCGGCCGTCCGCTCGATCTGAAGTTGCGCGGCGTCGCCTATCGCGTCCGGGTCGGGGCCATCGGCGCGCATCGCTTCCGCGTGACCATCGAGGCGCCGGGCGAGATCCGCACCGCCGATGTCGACCTCGAACGCTTCGACGAGCACGCCGCGCAGCTCGTGGTCAACCGGGTGCGCTACCGCCTGCTCACCGACACCCACGGACCGATCCACCTCGTCGACGTGGACGGCGTCACCCACCGCGTCAGCCGCGACGAGGGCGGTGTGGTGCGCTCGCCCGCGCCGGCGCTCGTCGTCGCGACGCCGCTGCAGGCCGGTGACGAGGTCGACGCGGGCGCCCCCATCCTCGTGCTGGAGAGCATGAAGATGGAGACCGTCCTGCGCGCGCCGGTGCGCTCACGTGTCAAGGAATGCGCGGTGTCGGTCGGCACCCAGGTGGAGACGGGCGCGACCCTGATGCGCCTCGAACCGCTCGCCGACGACGAGCACGACGCCGTCGAGGAGGTGGCCGCCGACGCCGTCGACCTGGAGCTGCCTGCCGAGCTCGAGGTCGATCCCACCGAACGCACCACCCGCAGTCAGGAAGACCTCCGCAGCCAGCTGCTCGGCTTCGACGTCGACCCGAACCACCGGATGCGCCTGCTCGACGAGTACCTCGCCGTCCGGCGCGCCGCGTTCGACAGCGGCCGCCGTCCGCTTGCCGACGAGCTCGAACTGGTGACGGTGTTCGCCGACCTGGCCGAGCTGAGCCAGAACCGGCCGTCGAGTCATGAGGTCGGTGTCGAGCACGTGCACAGCGCACGCGAGAACTTCCACACCTACCTGCAGAGTCTCGACGTCGAACGCGACGGGCTGCCCGCGGCGTTCCACGACCAGCTGAGCCGCGCGCTCAGCCACTACGGCGTGACCGACCTCGAGCGCACCCCGGAGCTCGAGGCCGCGGTGTTCCGGATCTTCCTCGCGCTGCAGAACCCGAACGACTCGGCCGCGGTGATCAGCTCGCTGCTGTTGGAATGGCTCGACGAGCCGACCCCGCGCGACGAACTGCGCGACGCGGTGGGCACGGCCCTCGACCGCCTCGTCGCCGCCACCCAGGTCCGCTTCCCGGCCGTCGCCGACCTCGCCCGCGGCGTCATCTACGCCTGGTACGGCCAGCCGCTGCTGCTGCGCGACCGCGCCCGCGTCTACAGCAATGTGCGCAAGCAGCTCAAGTACCTCGACGAGAACCCCGACGCCGCCGACCGCACGAGCCGCATCGACGACATGGTGCGCAGCACCGAACCGCTCGTCCGGCTTCTCGGCCAGCGCATCGAGCGGCACGCCGACAACACGGTGATGCTCGAGGTGCTGACCCGGCGTTACTACGGCAACCGCGGCCTCGCCGACATCCGGATCCGGGAGGCCGGCGGGGCGACGTTCGTGGTCGCCCAGCGAGATGCCGGTGACATCGCTTCGGCCGCAGTCGGTTTCGACGCCCTGCCGGCGACGATCGGCGGACTCGCCGAACTCGCCCGCGACACCGCCGCGGTCGATGCCGACATCTACCTGGCGTGGGAGCAGCAACCCGACGACTTCGACGTGCTCGCCGGGACACTGCACGACATCGTCGCCACCAGTTCGCTTCCGCCGCAGGTGCACCGCGTCACCATCACGGTCGCCGGCAGTGCCGATGCGCGGATGCATCACCACGTGACCTTCCGGCCGTCGGCGACCGGTATGGCCGAGGAACGCCTGATCCGCGGACTGCACCCCTACATCGCGCAGCGCATGCAGATGGAACGGCTCCGCAAGTTCGACCTCACCCGACTGCCGTCGTCGGACGACGAAGAGGTCTACCTCTTCCGTTGTGTCGCACGGGAGAACGCGTCGGATCGCCGTCTCGTCGCCTTCGCGCAGGTCCGCGACCTGACCGCACTGCGCGACCAGGACGGCCGCCTGCTGACGCTGCCGACCGCCGAGGCGGCGCTCGCGTCGTGCGTCGACTCGATCCGGCGCGCGCAGCGCGGTTCCACCAACCTGTCCAGCGCCAACCGGATCATCATGTACGTGTGGCCGCCGATCGACGTCGACGCCGACGTCCTCGACGCGATCGCCGACCACATCCGCGGCACGACACAGGGAGTGGGGCTCGAAGAGGTCCAGCTCATCGCGCGTCGCCGCGACCGCGACACCGGCGAGCTGAGCAAGGTCTCGGTCCATTTCTCGGTCAACCCGACCGGCGGGTTCGACGTCCGGGTCGTCGACCCGACCGACGAGCCGATCGAACCGGTCGACGAGTACCGCCAGAAGGTGCTGCGGGCAGCGAAGCGCAACACCGTCTATCCGTACGAATTGGCCGCCATCCTGGGCGATTTCACCGAGTACGACCTCGACGCCGAGCAGCGTCTGGTGCCGGTCGACCGGGCCAAGGGTCGCAACTCCGCGGCGATCGTCGCCGGTGTGGTCACCACCCCGACCGAGAAGTACCCGCGCGGTGTCACCCGCGTGGTCCTGCTCGGCGACCCGACGAAATCGCTGGGCGCACTGGCGGAACCGGAGTGCAGCCGGCTGGTCGCGGCGCTCGACCTCGCCGAGCAGATGCAGGTCCCGCTCGAGTGGTACGCACTGTCGTCGGGCGCGCGGATCTCCATGGATTCCGGCACGGAGAACATGGACTGGATCGCCCGGGCGCTGAAGCGCATCGTCGAGTTCACGCAGGCCGGCGGTGAGATCAACATCGTCGTGGCCGGGATCAACGTGGGCGGGCAGCCGTACTGGAACGCCGAGGCGACGATGCTCATGCACACCAAGGGCATCCTCGTGATGACACCGGAGTCGGCCATGGTGCTCACCGGCAAGCAGTCGCTGGACTTCTCCGGCGGTGTGTCGGCGGAGGACAACTTCGGCATCGGCGGTTACGACCGCGTCATGGGCCCCAACGGTCAGGCGCAGTACTGGGCGCCGAATCTCGGTGCCGCACGGGATCTTCTGATGGCTCACTACGAGCACACCTACGTGGCGTCGGGCGAGCAGACCCCGCGTCGCGCGATCACGAGCGACCCGGTGGACCGCGACATCTCCGACTACCCGCACGTCCTGGCGGGCAGCGACTTCACCACGGTCGGGCAGATCTTCTCGGCGGCCACCAACCCGGACCGCAAGAAGCCCTTCGACATCCGCACGGTGATCCGCGCCGTCGCCGACCAGGACCACCCGGTGCTGGAGCGCTGGGCGGGGATGGCCGACGCGGAGACCGCGGTGGTGTGCGATCTGCACATGGGCGGAATCCCGGTGTGCCTGTTGGGTATCGAGTCGAGGGAGGTGCCGCGCCGGGGATACACCCCCACGGACGGTCCCGACACCTACACGGCCGGCACGCTGTTCCCGCAGTCGTCGAAGAAGGCGGCGCGCGCGATCAACGTGGCCAGCGGAAACCGACCGCTCGTGGTGCTGGCCAACCTGTCCGGGTTCGACGGATCGCCGGAGTCGTTGCGCAAGCTCCAGCTGGAGTACGGCGCGGAGATCGGGCGGGCCATCGTGAACTTCGAGGGCCCCATCGTGTTCTGCGTGATCTCGCGCTACCACGGTGGTGCATTCGTGGTGTTCTCGAAGGCGTTGAACCCCAACATGACCGTGCTCGCGATCGACGGGTCGTTCGCGTCGGTGCTCGGCGGTGCCCCCGCGGCGGCGGTGGTCTTCGCCGGCGACGTGGCCAAGCGGGTCAGTGCCGACGCACGGGTGCGCGAACTCGAGGCGGAGACCGCACAGGCCACCGGCCCCGACCGCTCACGGCTCAACGCCGAGCTGGCCGATCTGCGTCAGTCGGTGCGCGCGGAGAAGATCAGCGAGATCGCCGCGGAGTTCGACGCGGTGCACAGCATCCGACGCGCCGTCGAGGTGGGTTCGGTCGACGCGGTCATCCAGGCCGACGAGCTCCGGCCCCAGATCATCGGCGCGATCGAGAAGTCGCCGGCGTGGGGTCGGCAGGACTCGCAGGTGGCCAGCTCGTAGAGCCTGCGCTCCTTGATCTGAAAGAGCCTGTTTGTGCTAGGAGCGAGCCCAACTACTGCTCCCTGAGGTGCGAGGAGCGCAAGCGACGAGCCTCGAAGGGCCTGGTGAGACGCCTTGCGGGACCCTTCGTGACGCTCGCAAGCTCGCTCCTCAGGGAGCGGGGCCAGGTCGTTCTTCCGGATCAGGGAGCAGAGACGCGTTCGACGATCTCCTTGATCGCCGCGAGGGTGACCGGGATCCCCGACAACGCGGCGTCGCGGCGCTGCTCGAGTTGGGCGTCGGCGTCGTCCCCGAACCGCCGCGCGAACAGCTCGAACCCGGCCGGCTGCACGGCCCACGATTCGGTCAGCGTCGTCCCGTCGTCGTCGGGTTCGATCGTGTACGACCACCGCACGGCGTCGCCGTTGACCATCCAGGCGAACTCGACGGGCTCCTGTGCGGCGACCACCCGCGACTGGGTCTCCCACACCCGCTCGGGTGTCTCGTTGCGGCCGAAGAACCACGCGCCCACCTCCGGTCCGGTCGCGGGCTCCTTCCACCAGCACGCCTTGCAGATCGGGCTCCACTCGCCGGTGCGAGCGATGTCGGTCACCACGTCCCAGACCTGCTGCGGCGTGGCGTCGACGGCGATGGACTCGGAGTGGGTGAATCGGGCACTGCGGTCGATGTCGCTGGTCGTCATGGGCCCTTCCTGCGGTCGCGTACCGACCATCCTAGGGAGGGCGCCGCTCAGGGCGCGATGGTCCGGTACCGGGACGGGCTGACCCCGAAGGTCCGGCTGAACGCACGACTGAAGTGCGACGGGTCGCGGAACCCGACCTGTGCGCAGATGTCGGCGACGCCCAGATCGCTCTGGACGAGCAGGTTACGGGCCCGGTCGAGCCGCCGGGCGTAGAGCCACGCCCGAGGTGTGGTGCCGGTCGTGCTGAACAGCTTGTGGACGTAGCGCACCGACATCCCGAGCTCTGCGGCCACCAGTGCGATGGTGTGGTCGGGATCGTGGATGTGATCGGCCATCGCGTTCTGGACCGCGCGGAGGTCGGCGGCGTGTATCCGGTCGGTCGCGGTGCGGGGTGAGACCTGCTCGGTCATCGCGCCGGCGACCATGTCGAGGACCGCGCTCGCCACCGTGCTCGACGACGGCACGGAGATGCCCTGGACCTGGGCCGCGACATCGACCAGGAAGTTCGACACCAGCCGTCCGATGCCCGAGTCGACCGCGATGGCCCGGCCCGTCGCGTCGTCGACGACGTCGTGGGTTGCCCGCGCGATGAGCTGTTCCCGCGGGGCGCGCACGACGATCTGCTCGAACTCGGTTGCGCCACTGACGACGAAAGGTGCAGTGGCGTCGATGATCCCGAAGGCGCCGTGTTCCAGCAATCCGGTGCGCTCACCCTGTGAGATCGTCGCGGCCCCCTGGGTGATGAGGCACAGCAGATAGTCGTCGGCCGGATCGGATTCGATCATCGCCGGCGTGCGCACGACGGTGTGCGGATCGGCGCGGACCACGCTGACCGACAGGGCGCCGACGGGTCGGGCGACGATCTGTGCGGTGAACGGGCGTCGGTCCTGGGGCCAGTCGATGTCCATCTCGCAGAAGGTGGCGTCGAGGGCCTCGGCCCACCGCACCCGGCCCTCGGCACTCGCAAGCTCGCGGGTGCTCAGTTCCACGGATCCGGCGGTGCGCGCGGAGTCATCCATCGGTGCGTTCGCAGTCATTCTCTCCCACCACCTCCACCCATAGTGTTCCAGATCACAAGACATCGCCGACGTGGCCGGCGGCATGACCGAACGAGCCGGCCCCAGACAACAGATATCCGGAACGACAACGGAGAGTCACATGACCGCAGTACAGCCCTCCCACGAGGTCACCCCGAAGTTCGTCGAAGAGATCACGATGGCCGAGCTGGAGGCCGATCCGTACCCCTTCTACGAGCGGCTCCGAAAGGAGGCGCCGGTGGCGTTCGTGCCGTCACTCGGGATGTACATCGTCTCGACCCGCGAACTCTGCATGCAGATCGCGAAGGACTCGGACACCTGGCCTGCGGTGATCTCCCCGGCCGGCGGACGCACGTTCGGCCACGGTGCGCTGCTCAACTCGAACGGCCCCGAGCATCGCGACCTGCGCGACATGGTCGAGCCGCATCTGCAACCGTCGGCTGTCGACGACTACATCGACGATCTGGTGCGTCCGTTCGCACGCGAACTGCTGGAGCGGATCGAGGACAACGGTTCGGCCGACATCGTCGCCGAGTACTGCGAACCGGTCAGTGTCCGTGCCCTCGGCGACCTGCTGGGCCTCGGGGATGTGAGCACGGACAAACTGCGGGAGTGGTTCCACAAGCTCAGCGGCTCGTTCACCAACTCCGCGATGACGCCCGACGGCGAGTTCGCCAATCCCGACGGCTTCGTCCCGGGGGACGAGGCGAAGGCCGAGATCATCGCGCACGTCGACCCCAAGATCGACGAGTGGATCGTCAACCCGGATCACAGCGCGATCTCGCACTGGCTCCACGACGGGATGCCGGAAGGCCAGACGCGCAGCCGCGACGTCATCTACCCCAACCTGTATGTGTTCCTTCTCGGGGCGATGCAGGAGCCGGGACATGCGATGGCGACCACACTCGCCGGTCTGTTCAGCCGGCCGGAACAGCTGGAGCGGGTCGTCGACGATCCCGGCCTCATCCCCAGGGCGGTCGGTGAGGGTATGCGGTGGGTCGCGCCGATCTGGTCGGCGGCCGCGAAGATCGCCACCGACGAGGTCGTCGTCGGCGGTGTGACGATCCCGCAGAACTCCGTGGTGATGCTGTCCTACGGGTCGGCGAATCAGGACGAGAACGCCTACGACGCCCCGACCGCCTACGACCTCGACCGGGCCGTGATCCCGAACATGACCTTCGGTGGCGGCGTCCATGCCTGTGCCGGAACCTATTTCGCGAACAACGTGATCCGGATCGCGCTCGAGGAACTGCTGGAGACGATCCCGAACATCGAGCGAGACACCGACCACGAGGTCAACTTCTGGGGCTGGGGCTTCCGCGGTCCCAAGGAGCTCCACGTGAAGTGGGAGGTCTGAGCCGTGACCAGCACACATCGGGTTCGTATCCAGGGCTCGGACACCCCGTTCGAGGTCGCCGACGACCAGTCGGTTCTCGACGCGGTCCTACGTGCGGGGGAGTGGCTCCCGCACTCCTGCACGCAGGGTACCTGCGGGACCTGCAAGGTGCGGGTACTCGACGGCCAGGTGGCGCACAATGATTCGCCCGAGTACACGCTGACGCCGGCCGAACGGTGTGCCGGCCTGGCGCTGGGCTGTCTGGCCACGCCGTGCTCCGATCTGGTCGTCGAACCACTGGGCACCGCGTCGGACGATGGCGCACCACGGCATCCGCTGCGCGATTTCGACGGCACCGTCGTCGCCCTGGACGACATCGCCACCGACACGCGGCGACTCGTCGTCGACCTGGATGAACCGATGTCGTTCAACGCCGGTCAGTACGCGGAACTGCAGATCCCCGGTACCGGTCTCGGACGTCAGTATTCGATGGCCAACCCGCCGTCGGAACCGAAGCGCCTGGAGTTCCACGTCAAGCGCACCGTCGGTGGAAGGGCAACGGACGGTTGGATCTTCAGCGCGCTGTCGGTGGGGGAGCGGGTGGAACTCCGTGGACCGCTGGGCCAGTTCCACCTCGTCCGCGAACAGAGCGAACCGGCCATCCTCATCGGTGGGGGCACCGGACTCGCCCCACTCAAGTCGATCGCCCGACATGCGCTCGATCACGGTCTGGTCCCCGAGCTGTACCTCTACCACGGTGGCCGACGCCGCGACGACCTCTACGACGTCGACTTCTTCCGCGACCTCGAGGCCGAGCACGGCAACTTCCACTACCGGCCCGTCCTGAGCGAGGAGCAATGGGATGGGTCGACCGGGATGGTCACCGACGCGGTCGTCGAGGACTTCCGGAGCTGTAAAGGGCTGAGCGCGTACCTGTGTGGCCCACCGGCCATGATCGAGGCCGGAGTCCGGGCGCTCAAACGTCGCCGGATGGCGCCCCGTCTCATCTTCCGCGAGGAATTCACCGTGGCGGCACCCGTGGCGACCACTGCAGCGTCGTGACATCCCGCTCGAACCCGAAAGGCAAGCCATGTACCGACTCACCGTGATCTACGGACACCCGCTCGACCCGGCGGCCTTCGACCGGCACTACGAGAACGAGCATGCCGAGCTGGTTCGCCGCATCCCCGGACTGCGGCGGTTCGCCGCAGGCAAATGCGAGTCCCTCGACGGCACCGAACCCGCCTCGTACAGTGTGGCCGAGCTGTACTTCGATTCAAAAGAGTCTCTTGGGCAGGCACTCGGCTCGCCCGAGGGGCAAGCCGCGGCCGGCGATGTCGCGAACTTCGCCACCGGCGGTGCCACCATGTTGTTCAGTGACGAGTCGACGGTGGGGCCCTGAGATGGCCGCGTTGCAGACCGTCCAGAAGATCGGCCCGGTGCTGGATCTGTTCACCGTCGAACGTCCGGAGTGGGGTGTGTCGGAGGTCGCGGGTGAGCTCGGCGTCCCCCGGTCGAGCGCACACGCGCTGCTGGCCTCACTGGTCGACATCGGCCTGCTCCAGTGCCGCGCCCGCGGCCGCTACCGCATCGGCTGGCGGGTCGTCGAGCTGAACCAGGCGTTGCAGGGCACGGTCGACGTCAAATCCTGTGCCGCACCGGCTTTGCAGGCGCTGTCGGAGAAGTTCGGCGAGACCACCCATCTCGCGGTCATGGAACGCTACCGGGTGATCTACGTCGACAAGGTGCTCGGCAATCACGTCATCAACGTGTCCGGCGCCCGGATCGGCGCCCAGCTCGACGCGCACTGCAGCGCGGTCGGCAAAGTGCTACTCGCGCACTGCGACCCGGCTCAGCTGGCCCGCAACGTGACCGACAAGCAGCTCCGGCGGTACACGTCGTCGACCGTCACGGACCCGGACGAACTGGCGGCCGAACTGAAGGGTGTGCTGCGTCGGGGGTGCGCCTTCGACCTGGCCGAAGCCGTTCCCGACGTGCATTGCGTCGCGGCTCCGATCCGCGACGAGATGGGGGTGGTCGTGGCGGCGATGTCGATCACCGCGCCCGCGACGAGATTCATCCCGGCCCAACACGAACTCCGGCGTGCGGTGATCGCGGCCGCCGCCGACGCGTCACGCGCGCTGAACACCTCGTCCGGCGACGTGTCCACGCCCATCCGGCTGCCCGAGCGCGAGGTCTCCGTCCTGCACGCGGTGGCGGGATGACCCCGCGGTCGCTGTCCCTCATCCCAGAAAGACCATGCCGCTCATGACCGACCATGCCGACGACGCCGACCTCGTCCGCACCGCCGCCGAGGCACTCCTCGACGCCTACCGCCACCACACCACGATCGAACCCCTGGCCTCGCGGTTCGCAGGCCACCCACTGTCGACCGCGTACGAGATCGCGCTCGCGCAGGTTCAGGACTGGGAGAAGAACGGCGATGCGGTGAAGGGCCACAAGGTCGGACTGGCCTCCCGCGCCATCCAACGGCAGATGGGCGTCGACCAGCCGGACTTCGGGCACCTCACCGCGAGCATGTTCCATCTCGAGCACGCTCCGATCCCGGCGGGCACCTTCATCCAGCCGCGCATCGAGCCAGAGGTCGCCTTCGTCCTCGCCAAACCGCTTCGCGGGCCGGGGGTCACGGTCGCAGAGGCCGCCGCGGCCGTCGACTTCGTGCTCCCCGCACTGGAGATCGTGGACTCGCGCATCCGCGGCTGGCAGATCGGCATCTTCGACACCATCGCCGACAATGCGTCGTCGGGCGGGGTGATCCTGGGCGGACGGCCGGTGCCTCTCGTCGACGTCGACCTGCGGATGGCCGGTTGCAACCTGCATGTGAACGGTGAACTCGTCGACACCGGCGCCGGTGGTGCGGTGCTGGGATCCCCTATCAACGCGCTGGTGTGGCTGACGAACACGGTCGGGCCGCTGGGTGTCACCCTCGAACCAGGCCACGTGGTCCTGCCCGGTTCGATGACCGCGGCCGTGCCGGTCGCACCGGGGGACACCGTGGTCGCCACCATCGCCGGACTTGGCAGCGTCACCGCGGTGCTGGCCGGCGCGTGAGTGCTCGTGTCCTCGAACCATCAGGAGAAGACGTGACAGACAACGCAATCGGCGATTGGAGTGCGGCCCGCGTCGCCGGCACGCTGCTCGCCGCCGAACGCTCGCGGACGGCGCGGACCTCGATCCAACACGAGTGGCCGGGCCTGACCCTCGACGTAGCCTATGCGGCTCAGGACATCGCGCTCGCCGATCGGCGCTCGCGCGGAGAGACCGTGACCGGGATCAAGCTGGGCCTGACATCGCGGGCCAAGCAGAAACAGATGGGCGTCGACGAACCGTCGGTCGCCTGGCTCACCGACGCGATGGTGCTGCCCGCCGGTCTGCCGGTTCCGCGTGAGCGACTCATCCATCCGCGCGCCGAGCCGGAGATCGCCTTTGTGCTCGGGCGGCCCCTCACCGGTCCCGGTGTCACCGCGGCCACAGCACTCGCCGCGGTCGACTATGCGATGGCCGCCATCGAGATCATCGACAGCCGGTACTCCGGATTCAAGTTCACCCTCGAGGATGCGGTCGCCGACAACAACTCTTCCGGCGTCTACGTGACCGGCCCGGTCATCCGCGACATCGCGGACGTCGACTTCGGGCTCGAGGCGTGCCTGTTGGAAGTCGACGGTGACATCGTCGCCACCGCGACGGGTTCAGCGGTGCTCGGTCATCCTGCCGAGGCATTGGCGTTCGCCGCCAAAACCTTCGGCGCGCGGGGCGTCACCCTGGAAGCGGGCTGGGTCGTCCTCACCGGGGGGATGACCGACGCCGTCGCGGTGGAACCGGGCAGCCGGGTCGCAGCGCACTTCACCACGCTGGGCTCCATCACGATCGCCGGAGGTTGAGATGCCGTTCATCGATGTGACCATCGCCCAGGGGCGTTCACCCGACGAGGTGCGAGCACTGATGCGGGAACTGACGGCGGCCGCCCATCGTGCGATCGGTGCCCCGGTCGCGAACATCCGCGTGTGCGTGCGCGAGGTCCCGCCCACCCACTGGTCGGCGGGTGACGTCACCGTGGCCGAACGCCAGGCGGCGATCACGGAATCGTGAGGCGCGGGAGACCATCTTGCGCCCACACCCCCGCTCCCTGATCCGAAAAGACCGCTATACCTGCGGTCCGGCCGGCGACGGGCAGACTTCAACTCGACCGATGGACTTCGATCGAAGTCTAGGAGTCGAGTTGAAGTCTGTTGGTGACGCGGCGCGTCAGCTCTGCTCCCTGAGGAGCGCGCGGAGCTTGCGGAGGGCGCGTCAGCTCTGCTCCCTGAGGAGCGCGCGGAGCTTGCGGAGGGCGCGTCACGAAGGGTCTGGCGAGCCGGATGCGTTGCAGCGACTGGCCAGGTTGGCGGAAGTACTTCGTTCCAGCTCCAGGACGATGGTTGGTGGGTCGTAGACGTGACTCCTGTGTGACTGGTGGGGTTTCTGTTCACTACAGTCCACCACGGTTCACCGCTGGGGCGTGTGTGACATACATTGCCTGACAGGCACATTCGTCGGCAATCGGGTTGTGGATAAGTCTCGTCGTCGAACGTTTTGGGCTCTTCTGACGTCGAAGTGGGTTCCTTTTCGCGAGCCTAACGCACGCAACGCCCAGTCTCGCTTAGGTTTTGATTTGCGAAGAACAAGACCAAAGGAGTGGGCGTTGCGCACTGTCAGAGTACTGCAGAAGTTGCTCGGAATCGAGCGTGCCCGTGTTGTGGGTGTCAGGTTCGATGAGGATGACCGCGGGCAGATGGTGGTCGTGTCGCTGGAACTGCACAAGAACGCACGATCACGGTGCCCGCACTGTAAGAAGCGCTGCCCTGGTTACGATCAACCTGCGGCGCCGCGACGGTGGCGACATCTCGACATGGGCGGTTGGCGGTGCTTCCTCGAGTTGCCCGCCAAGCGTGTGCAGTGTCCTCGCCATGATGTGAAGACTGAGTTGGTTCCGTGGGCACGTCCGGAAGCGAAGATGACCAGGGCGTTCGACGACACCGTCGCACCGACGCGCCATGCGACTCGACGACGCCCTCGTCTAGTCACTGCCCCGACCACCAGACCCGCCGGCGTCGACTCCGATGCCACATGACCTTTGACAACTCCACAGTGTGAAACGCGCCGTGGCCGCGGGGATCGTGTAGCGAAAGATGCTAGTTAGCAGAAAGTTTCGCTACAGATACCAGCAGGTGCGGTTGTCGGCCCTTCGAGGCTCGTCGCGTGCGCTCCTCGCGCCTCAGGGAGCGGGGGTCGCTCGTCGCTAGCGCTCCTCGCACCCCGGGGACCAGTGGGTGTGGTCCTTGCGGCTCAGGGAGCAGTATGGCGAGCAGCACGAATCGAGATCTCCGACGCCCGGACATCACTCGCCGGCACGCCGGCGATGCCCCAATTCTCCGGCGCCACCTCGACAATCTGTCCACGGACGCCCGAGCGTTCAACGTCCAGGTGCTCGACGACGAGATCGGTGAACGCGGCCAGAAGTTCCGAACGCTGCTGCGCCGGACGGCCTGCGAGCACGATGGCGGTGAAATAGGGGGCTGCTGACCCGCCGTCGGCGACGAGCTGTCCGCCGACGGCGAGGTCGGTCGGGTCGTACTGCACGACGAAGGCGCGTACCCGCTCGATCGGTGAGTCGAGGATGCGGGAGTAGGCCGCACTCGCGGCGGTCAGCAGAGCGGCGCGCTGCTCGGTGGACGCGCTGCCGACGGGGATGTGGAAGTGTGCAACCGGCATGTTGGCTCCGTTCGGGAAGTGCCTGCGTCCGTTTCGGACCGGGCTACTGGATGCCGTGGCGAGTTCCGCCGTCGGCGTTGAGGACGCTGCCGTGCAGCACGGCGGCCTGGGGCTCGAGCAACATCTCGACGAGCCAGGCGATCTCGTCCAGTGTGGGCAGGCGACCCAGCGTGGTCTTGGCCGTGTACCTGTCCCAGATCTCCTGCGGCGCGGCACCGGTCTCACGCGATTCGGTGTCGACGAAGGCGCGGAGCCGAGGGGTGTCGATGGGCCCGGGCGCGATGGTGTGCACGGTGACACCCCGGGGTCCATAGAGTGCCGAGATCTGTCGCATCAGATTGAACAACGCGGCATTGGCGGTGCCCGGGCCCGCGTCGAGGGGGCCCGGCTCGAGTCCGAGTGAACCCGCGACCGCGACGAACCGCGAGCCCTCGGCGAGATGGTCGCGGACGGCTCGCAGCAACCGGACAGTGCCGGCCACCTTGATGTTGGCGGCGGTGGCCAGCAGCGACGGCTCGATCGCGTCCGCGGAGCCTCGGACCGGCAGGCCGGCCGCGAACACCGCGAGCCGCACGGTTCCTTCGAGATGTCCGCGGATCGAGTCCACGGAGCCGTCCTCGGCGATGTCGGCGACGCACGAGACGATGAGATCGTCTGTCGCGGACAGCCGTTCGAGTTCGTCGGCACGACGCCCCACCGCGAGAACCCGCATCCCCCGCGCCACCAGGCGTCGTGTGATCACGGTCCCCATCGCGCCGGTCGCGCCGACGACGACGCATGTCTCGGTTGCCGGCACGGTTCCTGTTCCCAACACGGGCCTACTTCCGGATGCGGAGCGTCACCGCGCGCGGCTCGGTGAAGAACTCCCGGGAGTACTGGCCACCCTCGCGACCCAGGCCGCTGATGCCCTCGCCGCCGAAGGGCAGTCGGAGATCGCGTTCGAAGAAGGTGTTGATCCACACCGTGCCGGCCTTCCAGCGAGCCGCCATCCGATGAGCCCGATCGAGGTTCTGCGTGAACAGGATTCCGGCGAGACCGTAGGGGGAGTCATTGGTGATGCGCAGCGCCTCCTCTTCGGTGTCGAAGCCCAGAACCGTCTCGACGGGACCGAAGATCTCCTCACGTGCCGTACGGGAGTCGTTGGTCAGGCCGGTGATGACGGTCGGCGGATAGTAGAAGCCGCCCGCCCGATCGGAGTCGGTGAGTCGTTCGCCGCCGGTGATGATCTTGCCGCCTTCATCCTGCGCGAGTTCGACGTAGCTGTGCACCTTGTCGAGGTGCCGCTGCTCGATGAGCGGCCCCATGAACGTCGTCGGGTCCTTCGGGTCCCCGACCACGAGCTTCCGCGCCTCCTCGACGAAGCGCTCGACGAATTCCTCCCGGATCGAGTTCTGCACCAGCAGTCGCGAACCCGACAGGCAGACCTGCCCGTTGCCGCCGAAGATGGCCCGAAGGGACATCGGCACGGCCACATCGAGATCGGCGTCGGCGAACACGATGTTGGCCGACTTGCCACCCATCTCGGCCGAGACCGGCGTGTGGTTCGCCGCGGCCGCCTGCAGGATCTTCACGCCGGTGGCGCTCGACCCGGTGAAGGTGATGCGGTCGACGCGTGGATCGGACGTCAGCGGCCCCGCGACGGCCTCGCCCCCGAAGCCGTGGACGACGTTGAGCACCCCCGGGGGCAGGCCGGCTTCGAGTGCGATCTGTGCGAACCGATTGGCGGTCAACGGGGTCTGGGGCGCGGGTTTGAGGACGACGGTGTTGCCGAAAGCCAACGCGGGCGCGATCTTCCACGTGGCCAGCATCAGCGGTGCGTTCCAGGGACTGATCGCGGACACGACCCCGGCGGGGGGATAGAGGACGTAGGACAGCAGGTCGCCGTCCGGATAGGCCTCGTTCGCGGCCATCGAGACGTAATCGGCAAAGAACCGCAGATTGTGGGCCACCCGCGGGATCTCGGCATGCAGCGACTGCGTGATCGTCTTGCCGCCGTCGCGGGTCTCGAGCTGCGCCAGCTCTTCTCGGTGGTCGTCGACTGCGTCGGCGACCGCATGCAGGATCGCCGCGCGTTCCTTGGCCGACATCTGCGGCCACGGCCCGTCGTCGAAAGCTGCTCGGGCAGAGTCGATCGCAGCGAGACCGTCGTCGGCGGTGCCGCGCGCCACCCGCGCGAGCAACGTGCCGTCATGCGGGTCGCGCGACTCGAACGTCGCACCGTCCGAAGCTGTGCGCCACTCATCCCCGATGAGGTGGCGGACCTCGGCGGTACCGTTCTGATCGGTGCTTGTCAGATGGCTGGAAAGAGTCATTGCGTCACACCTCTGCCGCGACGGGCGTCTCGTACGTGCGGCCCGCGAGTTCCGAGGCCACATCGATGATCATGTCTTCCTGGCCGCCGATCACCCCGCGCCGGCCGAGTTCGAGCAGGATGTCCCGGGCCGGGACCCCGAACTTCTTCGCAGCGCGCTTGGTGGGGTGGAAGAACGTCGAGTACACCCCGGCGTATCCCAGTACGAGAGCGGTCTCGTCGACGATCTGCGGCTCGGTCATCAGTGGGGCCACGACGTTCTCGGCGGTGTCGATGAGCGGGAACAGCTCGACGCCGGTGTCCCAGCCGGCGCGTTCGAATGCGGCGGCGAGGACTTCGGTCTGGGCGTTGCCCGCGCTCGCGCCGAGCCCTCGGAGCGAGCCGTCGATGTAGGTGGCGCCGTTCTCGGCGGCGGTGAGCGCGTTGGCGATCCCGACACCGAGGTTGTTGTGGGCATGGAAACCGATGTCCGCGGAGATCGCCTCGCGCAGTGCCGCGACCCGCTCGCCGGCCTGCCGCGGGACGAGCGCACCTGCGGAGTCGACGACGTACACGACGTCGGCGCCGTAGGAGTCGAGCTTGGCCGCCTGCTCGGCGAGTGCGTCGGGTTCGAGTTTGTGGCTCATCATGAGAAAGGTCATCACGGTGAGACCGTTCTCCTTCGCCCATTCGACAGGCTGCTGCCCGCAATCGGCTTCGGTGCAGTGGACGGCGACGCGGACGGTCGAGATGCCGGCGTCCACCGCCGCCTGCAGTTCGTTCAGCGTCGCGATGCCCGGTACGTAGAGGGCCGCGATGTCGGCGTTGTCGACCGCGTCGACGGCGGCGCGCACGTACTCGGGGTCGGTGGCCGCGGCGAAGCCGTACTGGACCGACGACGCACCGAGACCGATGCCGTGTGCCACTTCGATTGTCGGGACGCCGGCCCGGTCGAGGCCGGCCGCGATGGCGGCGACGTCGCGTGTGGTGAACCGGTGCGAGACACTCGACATCCCGTCACGCAGCGTCGTGTCGACGAGGGTGACCGATCGTGGCCCGCGGGCCGGGGACTGGCTGGTCATCGCAGTGCTCCTGTCTGAAGTGCCGCTGTCGCGGCCCTCTCCTGCGCCATCACCTCGGCGACCTGCACGGCGGCCGCGGTGATGATGTCGAGATTGCCTGCGTACGTGGGTAAGAAGTCGCCGGCGCCGACGACCTCGAGCATCACGGTCACCAGATCGCCATCGGTGTCGACGAGCTTGAGGGTGTAACCGGGGACGTAGCGCTGGACCTCGGCGACCATGTCGACCACGGCGCGTTCGATGGCCACGGGATCAGGGTTGCGCACTTTCGCATACACCGTGTCGCGCATGTTCATCGGCGGTTCGGCCGGGTTGATCACCGAGATCGCCTTGGCCCGGTCCGCTCCCGCGACCTGCGCCAGGGCGCGCCCCGTCTTCTCGCTGAACTCGCTCAGATTCTGCCGCGTTCCCGGACCCGCACTCGCCGACGCGATGGCCGCGACGATCTCTCCGTAGGCGGCGTCGGCGGCCTGGTTGATCGCGTAGAGGATCGGGATGGTGGCTTGCCCGGCGCAGCTCACCATGTTCACGTTGGGCGCGTTCACGTGTTCGCGGAGGTTGACCGCGGGGACGACGTAAGGGCCGACCGAGGCGGGCGTCAGATCGATCGCGGTGATCCCCGCGTCGGCGTAGCGGGGCGCGACGGCGGCGTGGACCTTGGCGGAGGTGGCCTCGAAGACGAGGTCGGGGGGCGAGGACTGCCGTAGCAACCAGTCCACGCCCTCGGCCGACGCCTCGAGTCCTTCCTCGCGCGCCCGGCGCAAACCCTCACTGGCGGAATCGATCCCGACCATGTGGACCGGTTCTACGTACTCGGACCGCAGCAGTTTGTACATCAGGTCCGTCCCGATGTTGCCCGATCCCACAATGGCGGCGGTCAACCGGCTCATCGCATGTCTCCTCTGCTCGTGCTCACGTTCGGTCTCGGTCGCCGTCGGCGTGCTCGACACCGAACCTAAGGAGCGGTTGCCGTCTCCGGGGCCAAGGCACGGGCAGTCCGAACGCGGAGCGCATCGGCGGCACCGTTGTTCGGATATCCCGAATGGCGGTGACGGCAGTCACAACTCGTCGCCATGCTGAGGCCCATCAGCCAGCAGCCACCGAGATCCGGTGTCGCACGATCCACAGGAGAACCGATGACCGAGAACGCCGCACGCTTCGATGTCGCGCACCTCGCGCGAGCCGAACTGTTGAGCCCCAAGCCCCAGGAGACCCTCGACTTCTTCACCAGGTTCCTGGGCATGTATGTCACCCAGCGCGAAGGCCAGTCCGTCTACCTCCGGGCCTACGAGGACCCCTACCCGTGGAGTCTGAAGATCACCGAGTCCGCCGAACCCGGGATGGGCCATGCCGGCATGCGGACCAGCTCCCCCGAGGCGCTCGAACGCCGTGCCGCCTCGCTGCAGGGCGGGAACATCGAGACCTCGTGGCACGAGGACGAGTTCGGCTACGGCAAGACGCTCGCGTACAAGACCGCCGACGGTCACGACTTCGCGCTGGTGTGGGAAGCCGAGACCTACGTCGCGCCACCGGAACTGCAGAGCAAGATCCTCACCCGGCCGTCGAAGAAGCCGTTGCAGGGGATTCCGGTCAAGCGCATCGACCACCTCAACCTGATGGCCTCGGACGTCACCGCGCTCAAGACCGAGTTCGAACGCCACCTCGGGTTCCGAACCACCGAGCGCGTCGTCGACGGTGACGTCGAGATCGGCGCCTGGATGAGCTCGAACATCCTCGGCCACGAGGTCGCCTGCATGCGCGACATGACCGGCGGGCGCGGCAAACTGCATCACCTCGCCTTCTACTACGGCACGGGTCAGCACAACATCGACGCCGTGGAGATGTTCCGCGAGTACGACATCCGCATCGAAGCCGGTCCGGACCGGCACGGGATCACCCAGGGGCAGTTCCTCTACGTGTTCGAACCGGGTGGCAACCGCATCGAGTTGTTCGGCGAGTCCGGATATCTGCATCTCGATCCGTCGGCCGAGACGAAGACCTGGCAGATGTCCGACATCGACACCGGTCTGGCCGTCGGCGGCGCGAAGCTGCCGTGGGAGACCTACTTCACCTACGGCACCCCCAATCCGCTTCCGCTCGACGAGCACATCACGGCGTTCGCCGACTTCGGGCCGGGTGCACCCGCGCCGGAGGTCGAGGCGGTCGTCGAACTGGTGCCCGACGAGATCGAGAGGTCGCGTGCCGGGGCCGACGCACCGGTCTGATCGGGAGATTCCCTGACTGTCATCGACATCGCCGCGGTGTCGTCGTCCGACGAACGTGCCCGACCAGCCACCGCGGATCGCCGACACCCTGTACCACGACCTCGTGTCGCCGGCGAGGTCGCGGTGGTCCGCCGCCGGGTTCGGGAAGTCGCGCTCCGCGACGTCGCCCCGGTGGCCGATCGGATCGCGCGGGGCGACGAACGGCTCGACGGCTTCCCGCGCGACGTGTTCGATCGGCTGGCCGCGGCGGGGATCTACCGCATCCCTTTCGCGGCCGACGTCGGCGGCGACGGACTGGCCCACCCGGCGACCGCGACGGCCACCGCCGTCGAAGAACTGGCGTACTTCTCCAACAGCGTCGCCGCGATCTTCGACGTCCATTGCATCCTCGCGGGCAACGCCGTCAACCGGGGCACGCCGGAGCAGCGCCGCCGGTGGCTGGCACCGGTCGTCGCCGGCGAGATCGTGGGCGCGTTCGCCACCAGCGAGCCGGCCGCGTCGAGTGATCTCTCACCCGAGGCGGTCCGGCCCGTGGCGCACCGCCGCGGCGACGGCTGGGTGCTGAACGGACGCAAGCGCTGGATCACCAACTCCGTTGTCGCCGCGTTCGTCGTGGTGCTCGCGCGCACCGGTGACCGGCTCTCGACGTTCATCGTCCCGACCGACACCCCGGGCGTCCGGGTGGGCACGCCCGATCGCAAGCTCGGGAACAAGGGGCAGATCACCGCGGACGTGCACCTCGACGACGTGGGGCTGGGACCGGAGGCCCTTCTCGGGACCGAGGGAGGCGGGCTGAAGGTCGCATTGCAGACGCTGACCTACGGGCGCATCGGGATCGCGGCCGCGGGTGTCGGTATGGCGCAGGCCGCCTTCGACCGGACGGCGGCACACCTGAGCACCCGGGTGGCGTTCGGCGCACCGCTCGCAGCCCGGCAGCACTGGCAGTTCCTCATGGCCGACCGCGCGACCGAGATCGCGATCTCGCGGGACCTCTACATCAAGGCGGCGATGCGGCTCGATTCCGGCACGCGCTTCCCCGAACCGGAGGCGGCGATGGCCAAGCTGCGCGGTACCGAGGTCGCGGTCCAGATGGCGCGCGACGCGGTCCAGGCGTTCGGCGGGTCCGGGTTCACCCAGGAGCTGGGCGACGACGACTCGTCGGGTCCGGTCGAGGCGGTGTACCGGGACAGCAAGATCGGCGAGATCTACGAGGGTGCCAGCGAGGTGCAGCGCTGGGTGCTCGCTCGGCAGATCTTCGGGCGTGACGTCGTGGGCTGACGGTGGTCCGCCGCGGCGCGGGGCCGCCGTCCACCTGGTGGGCGGCGGCCCTCTCGTGTGTCGGGACCAAATCGGGGCATCGTGGTGTTGTGCACGGTGACGCCCTCCGAGCGCCGTCGAACGACGGAGCCGGGGAGCGTCGGCAGGAGGAGAAGTGAGCAACACCTACCGCAAGACCCCCGAGGCACTGAGCCGCCTCACCGACGTCCAATACCGCGTCACCCAGGGTGACGGGACCGAGCGCGCCTTCGACAACGAGTACTGGGACAACCACGAACCCGGCCTGTACGTCGACGTCGTATCCGGACAGCCGCTGTTCTCGTCGACCGACAAATACGACAGCGGCACCGGCTGGCCGAGCTTTAACAAGCCGATCGAGCCCGACGCGGTCGCCACCAAGACCGACCGCACCCTGTGGATGCGACGCACCGAGGTGCGCTCGTCCGGCGCCGACAGCCACCTCGGGCACGTCTTCGACGACGGGCCGCGCGAGGCCGGCGGACAGCGCTACTGCATGAATTCGGCCTCGTTGCGGTTCATCCCGGTCGGCGAGCTCGAGGCGGAGGGGTACGGCGAGTACGCCGGCCTGTTCGGCGGCACGCACGCCACGGATTCCCACACCACCGACACCCAGGAGGAGAACGCATGACGACCGACACCGGCCAGATCACCGTCCGTCCCGGCACCGAGACCGCGGTCCTCGCGGGCGGGTGCTTCTGGGGGATGGAAGACCTGATCCGCAAGCAGCCCGGCGTCCTGGACACCCGGGTCGGCTACACGGGCGGACAGAACGACCACGCCACCTATCGCAACCACCCCGGTCACGCGGAGGCCGTCGAGATCGTGTTCGACCCGACGCTGACGTCGTATCGCGACATCCTGGCGTTCTTCTTCCAGATCCACGACCCGACCACGCGCAACCGGCAGGGGAACGACGTCGGTACGAGTTACCGCTCGGCGATCTTCCCGGTGACACCGGAGCAGGAGCTCATCGCCCGGGACACCATCGCCGACGTCGATGCGTCGGGGCTGTGGCCCGGCAAGGCGGTCACGACGATCGAGGAGCTGGGTCCGTTCTGGCAGGCCGAGCCCGAGCATCAGGACTACCTCCTCAACTTCCCGAACGGGTACACCTGCCACTTCCCGCGACCGGGATGGGTGTTGCCGAAGCGGGACGCGGCGTCCACGCGGTGACGCGCGAGGCCGACTGACAGTGCCGCGGCCCGTCGACGGTCGTGCGACAACGACCGTCGACGGGTTCGTCGGCGTATGCTGAGGCGATGTAGCACTCTGCTACAGACGCGCGGGAGGTGTGGGATGAGCACTGGTACGGACAAGGTGACCCGGCTGTCTGCCGCGTTGGTGTCCGATGCGGCCCGGGAGGGTGCGCGAGAGCAGCGGTCGGCGCGGCAGCAACTCGAACACTGGGCGCGACTCGGGCGCAGCGTCTCGCAGCGCACCACCGCGTCGCGTCAGCGGGTCGAGGCCGCGCTGGCGGGCGATCTGCCGGGAGAGGTGCTGACCGTCGAGGAAGCCGTCGTCTACGACGCCGAGATCGACGCACATCTCGAAGCGCGGCTCGCGACCGACGACCACGTGGTTCGTCGTGCTTCGGCAGGGTTGTCCTCGGTGGTCGTCGATGACGCCGGACGGCTCGTCGAACACCGCCCCGACGGGACGAGTGTCATCCTCGGGCAGTGACTCCTCGGCTCGATCTGGTCGTCGGATGCAACGGCGCGGGTAAGTCGACGCTGGTCGAGCGTCATCTGCAACCCCTGCTGCATGTGCCCTTCGTCAACGCCGACCTGATCGCCCGGCAGCGGTGGCCCGACTCCGCGGAAGCCCATTCCTACGACGCCGCCCGGTTGGCKGCGGCGACCCGCGACACTCTCATCGAGCGCGGCACCTCGTTCATCGCCGAGACGGTCTTCTCGCATCCCTCGAAACTGGAGCTCATCGAACGTGCGCATACCGCCGGATACCGAGTCGCGCTGCACGTCGTGATGATCCCCGAGGCTCTCGCCGTCCATCGCGTCCGATTGCGCGTGGACAGTGGCGGGCACGCGGTCCTGGAGGTCAAGATCCGCGAGCGCTTCCGACGCCTGTGGCCGCTCGTCCGGACGGCCATCGCGCGGAGTGACCTGGCAACCGTGTACGCCAACGAGCGACCGACCACGCGCATCGTCGCGCGGTACGTCGACGGTCTGGTCGCCGGCGTACCCGACTGGCCGGACTGGACGCCGGGTGCGCTGACGGATACGAAGGCACGATGACTTCCCTCGATCGAGCCGGCCGACTTCTCGTCGTCGGCGCTGTCAACGTCGATCTCGTGGTGGCGACCGACCGTCTGCCGGGGCCCGGTGAGACGGTCGTCGGTCCGAGCGTGACTCGTCACGGCGGCGGGAAGGGCGCGAACGCCGCCGTCGCCGCGGCGCGTGCGGGTGCCGAGGTGCGTTATTGCGGCGCAGTGGGTTCTGACGACATGGGCGCGAGCGCACTCGCCGAACTGCGGGACTCCGGTGTCGACGTGACGGACGTGGACGTGCTCGACGGCGTCGCCACCGGGCTGGCGCTGATCGTCGTCGATCCGCACGGGGAGAACCAGATCGCGGTCGGGGCAGGCGCGAATGCCGTCCTTGGTGCCGATGAGGTCCGTGCCGCGGTCGACCGCGCGGCGGGGTGGGCCGGCTGTGTCCTCGTCAGCACCGAGATCCCGGCCGACGCCGTTGCCGCAGCCGCGACGACGGCGGCTGCGCGGGGTATGCGATGCGTCGTCAACCCGGCCCCGGTGTTGCCGTCGACGGTCGACCTGATGGGCTCGGCGCCGGTGCTGACGCCCAACTCGTCGGAACTCCTGGACCTGTGCACGTTGATCGCCGACGGTCGGGTAGCCGCGGAGCTCCCGGCAGCCGAGCGGGCAGCGGCGGTCGCGTCCCGAACGGGCGCACCGGTTCTCGTGACCCTCGGTGCCGACGGCGTCCTGATCGCCGATCCCGCGTCCGAGGTGATCTCGCTTCCCGCCGGACGGGTCGGGCGGGTCGTTGACACGACCGGCGCGGGTGACACCTTCAACGGCGTGTTCGCGGCCGCGCTCGCCGCCGGCTCGACGGTCGTCGAGGCGGCGAGACGTGGTGTCGCGGCGGCGTCGTTGTCCGTCGCCGCGGTCGGCGCCCGGACCGGGATGCCGAGCAACGAACAGATCCGCCACGCGATGTGAGCGGAACCGGCCGGGAGGGAGCCGCTAGCGGGTGGCCGGTTTCGGCCGCTTCATGAACCGGTGATGGTCGTCGCTCGGCAGGAAATAGTCGCCCTGCCCGCCCGCGCGCAGCAGCGGCCGGGCGCCGGCCGTGTCGTAGGTCTGGTCGTCGCGCAACAGATGGGTGGCGATGTGGATCTTGACCACCTCGCCCAGCACCATCCAGGTGTCGACGAGGTCGCCTGCAGCCGTGCGCAATTGGAACGACTGGGTGGTTCGGCACTCGAAACTCACCGGACTCTCGCCGACCCGGGGCGGGGCCACGAGATCAGAAGCCAGGGGCGTCAGACCGGCGACGACGAACTCGTCCTCGCCGGCGGGCACCGCAGCCGAGGTGGCGTTCATCTGCTCGCCGAGGCCGTCGGTCGCGAGATTCCAGACGAACTCGCCGGACCCGACCGAGTTGGCGACGGTGTCCTTGTAACCGACGCTGGCGAAACCGACGACCGGCGGCGTGTAGTTGAAGAGGTTGAAGAAGCTGTAGGGAGCCAGATTGCCGACGCCGTCGTCGGACACCGTCGAGATCCAGCCGATCGGCCGCGGCGCCACGATGGCATTCACCGGGTCGTGGGAGAGCCGATGGCCGTGCGACGGCTCGTAGGAGTGGTAGGTCGTCACCATGGCCACGGTACGTCAGCCCGCCGCCCGTTCCATCGCGTGCGTAAGGTGAGGTGCGACCGACCACCGCGCACATCGACGATCGGGACCGCCGTGACCCTCTCCTCCACCTCTGACCTGCGGACCTTCGCCAACATCCGGGACCTGGGCGGCATGCGGGTCGCCGGCGGCGGCGTCACTGCCGCCAACGTCCTGATCCGCAGCGACGCCCCCTATCCCGACGACGAGGACCCCGTCGGCCTGCCCTGGCCGCCGGCGACCGTCGTCGATCTGCGTGACCCCACCGAGCTGGGTCGGATGGCCGTCACGTGGCCGCCGAACGTTCGCGTCGTGCATCGTCCGGTGTCCTCGGGTGCCCGCGTCGACCGGCTCGCCGACACCGCGCTCGTCGAGATCTACACCGCGATGATGCGCACGGGCGGGCATCGACTCACCGCCGCGCTGAACGAGTTCGACTCCGAGGGCGCGACGCTCGTGCACTGCGCTGCCGGCAAGGACCGGACCGGGGTGATCATCGCGATCGCCCTGCTGTTGGCGGGCGTCGACGAGGAAGCGGTCGTCACCGACTATCACCGGACCGAGGACGGCATCGCCGGGGTGTTCGCGCGTCTGCGGTCCCGCAAGCGGATCCCGGCGGGCACCACGCTGGACGCCCCGATCCTGCGCACCCCGCGCGAGGCCATCGAACTCGTCGTCGGGGACGTGACCGGTGCGCGCGGCGGTGCGTGGGGATGGTTCGAGGAGCACGGCGGCGACGTCGACCACTTCCGGGGCTGGGTCTCGAGGTTCGTGCGTCCCGAGGGCGAGGAGGCCGGGCGTGACTGACGAGAACACTTCGGAATCAGCCCAATTCAGCCCGGGTGTCGTGGCAGCCGTGCTCGCGCACATGAACGACGATCATGCCGACGACTCGCTGCTGATCTGCCGTGTGCTGGGCGGGCGGCCCGATGCGGTCGCGGCGCGGATGACCGGATTCGACCACGAGGCAGCGACGTTCGACGCCACGGTTCCCGAGGGGGTCGTCGGGGTGCGGCTCGCCTGGGATCGCCCGGTCCGCGATCGTGGCGACGTCCGCACCGCGGTCGTCGCGATGTTCCGTGCGGCGCAAGAACGTTCGGGTACCTCTGCGCCCTGAGGGTCACGTGCTCCCGCGAACCATCAGTTCGACCGGGAGGCGGCGGGATTCGACGTCCCGCCCGGCGGCGAGGTCGAGGAGGCCGCGCACCGCGGTCTCGCCGATCTCCCGAGCGGGGGAGCGGACCGTCGTGAGCGGCACGGGGAGCTGGGCGGCCACCGGGATGTCGTTGTAGCCGATCAGGGCGAGGTCGTCGGGGATGCGGAGTCCGAGGTCGCGGGCGACACCGAGGACTCCGATGGCGATGGTGTCCGACACCGCGAAGATCGCCCGGGGACGGTCCGGACGATCGAGCAATGCACGCCCGGCCGCCGTCCCGCCGTGAACCTCGAAGTCGGAAGCGACGATGCGGTCGTCGGACAGCGTGATCCCGGCATGAGCCAGCTCGGTGCGGAACCCGCGGAGCCGGTCGGTGGCCGTCGTGGCGTGGCCGGGCCCGCCGATGACGGCGAGGTCGGTGTGACCGCGCTCCAGGAGATGCCGGGCGGCGATGCGTCCGCCGCGCACGTCGTCGCCGCCGACGAAGGGGAGTCCGGCCTCGGCGTGCCGGGTGAGGGTGAGCATCGGGAGGTCGCCGACCCGCAGGGACTCCACGAAGTCCCGGCCCGGCAGGTGTAGTCCGCTCAGCAGCAGACCGTCGACCTGCCGGCCGACGAGGAGTTCGATGGCCCGTCGCTGAGCGGCTTCCTCGTCGGGCGGGGACGACAGCAGGACCGAGTACCCGGCCCGGGTGGCGGCCTGTTCGATGCCCTGGTAGGTCGTGGCCACGACGCCGTCGGTGAGGCGGGTCATCGCGACCCCGATTGTGGTGGTTCGGCGGGTCCGCAGGCTGGCCGCCCACACATTGCGCTGGTAGCCGAGTTGGTCGGCGACCTCCCGCACCCGCAGAGCCGACGCCGACCATCCGTCGGCGGGCTCGGACTGTCGCAGCACCCGGGAGGCGGTGGACACGTGTACGCCGGCACGCCGGGCGATCTCCTTCAGCGTGGGGGCGCGCTGACCACTGACCACGCTGATCCTCTCTCTTGCTGATTGACCCGACGGCCGTCGAACACCTACCTTAGGCGATGCAAACGTTCGTGCAAACGTTCTCGTCGACGGCCCCCGCCCGCCGCGAGTCCCATTCTCGACGGAGGTCCGCCATGTCCCGCACCAGCACGTTGCCCCAGCTCTTCGCCCTGGACTCGTTGCTCGACGCCGACGAGATCGTTATCCGTGACAGCGTGCGGGACTTCGCGGCCTCGAAGTTGCGTCCGCACATCGCCGACTGGTTCGAGGATGCCCGGCTGCCGGCCCGCGACATCGCCCGCGAGCTGGGCGGACTCGGAGCGCTCGGCATGCACCTCGAGGGCTACGGCTGCCCCGGGATGAGCGCGATGTCCTACGGATTGACGTGCCTGGAACTCGAGGCCGTCGACTCCGGCATCCGCAGCCTGGTCTCGGTGCAGGGCTCGCTGGCGATGTTCTCCATCCACCGCTGGGGTTCGGAGGAGCAGAAGAACGAGTGGCTGCCGCGGATGGCGGCGGGCGAGGCGATCGGCTGTTTCGGCCTGACCGAGCCCGACTTCGGGTCCAACCCGTCGGGGATGCGCACCCACGCCAAGCGGGACGGCGACGACTGGGTGCTCAACGGGACGAAGATGTGGATCACCAACGGTTCGATCGCCGACGTCGCGGTGGTGTGGGCGCAGACCGACCTCGCCGACAGTCCCGGCGGCATCCGCGGGTTCGTCGTCCCGACCGACACACCGGGGTTCTCGGCGCCGGAGATCACCAAGAAGATGTCGCTGCGCGCCTCGGTCACCTCCGAGCTCGTGTTCGACGACGTGCGCCTTCCCGCCTCGGCGATGCTGCCGAAGGCGGAGGGGCTGCGCGGACCGCTGACCGCTCTCGGCGAGGCGCGCTTCGGGATCATCTTCGGGGCGATGGGTGCCGCCCGCGACTGCCTCGAGGCGGCCATCGAGTACGCGCAGTCCCGCCAGGTGTTCGACAAGCCGCTGGCCGGCTACCAGATCACCCAGACCAAGATCGCCGACATGGCGCTCGAGGTGGGCAAGGGTCACCTGCTGGCCTACCACCTCGGCCGTCTGAAGGACCGCGGCGAACTCACGCCCGAGCAGGTCAGCACCGGCAAGCTGAACAGCACCCGCGAGGCGATCGCGATCGCCCGCGAATGCCGAACCATCCTGGGCGCGAATGGCATCACTCTGGAGTATCCGGTGATCCGGCACGCCAACAACCTGGAGTCGGTGCTCACCTACGAGGGGACCTCGGAGGTCCACCAGCTCACGATCGGGCGCGCACTCACCGGGTCGGCGGCGTTTCGCTGAGGCAGTCAGGCGCCTGGCGGTAACCACCGGCGCCCACGGAACGTGGCGCAGTGGGTTACGTTGGACGAGCACGCCGAACAATGCGCGTCCGTGGTCGTTCGCTCACGTCGGGCGTCGAAAGGGGTTCGACCATGACCGATCCGGCTGACGATGACGTTCACCGCAAGATCGCGGATCTGGCGCGTGAATTACACGGCGACGACTCCGACGAGCAGGTTGCGAAGACGATCGTCGAGAACGCGCTGGTCGACATCCCCGGAGTCGCGTACGCCGGCCTCACCGTCGCAATCGACCGAAAATCGATCGCGTCGTTCGGGTCCACGCACGACGTTGCCGACGTACACGACCGTATTCAAGCGGAACTCGGTGAGGGACCGTGCATCTCGGCAGCGCTCGCCGATCGCATCGTCCGAGTCGACGACCTCGAGAACGAGCAGCGCTGGCCCGAATACCGCCGCCGCGCGCTCGTCGAGACGCCGATTCGTTCCGTCCTGTCGTTCCAGCTCTTCGCCGACACCACGTCGATCGGGGCGTTGAACCTCTACGCCGACGAGCCGTTCGCCTTCGACCTTCACGCCGAGGACATCGGGGTGGTCTTCGCGACGCATGCCGCCCTCGCGTGGAACAAGGTGAAGAAGGACAAGCAGTTCCACAGCGCCCTGGCCAACCGGGACGTCATCGGTCAGGCCAAGGGCATGCTGATGGAACGGTTCGACATCGACGCGGTGGCCGCCTTCGACCTGCTGAAGCGCCTGTCGCAGGACTCGAACACCAAGCTGGTCGACATCGCGCGTCAGATCACGACAGCACGGTGATCAGAGCTCACTCGGTGACGGTGAACTCCATCGTGCTCGGCCCGACCTGATCCTGGGTCAGAGCGCGTCCCGCGTCCTCGATGGACTCGAAAGTCTTGACATACGGCGCCATTCCGCAGAGTTCGAGGGGGCGGGTCACCGCGCGGCCACCCACGACCACCACTGGGACGAATCGGCGACCGGCGTCGTCGATGAACGAACGCAGTAGCACCAACCCGACGGTTCCGAAGAAGTTCAGGCCCGAGAAGTCGAGGACGATGCCGTCGACGGGGCCGCTGATCACGCGGTCGAGAGCGGCGGCGAAGTCGGCCGCCGAGTCGCGGTCGACGCTGCCGGAGAAGCCTTGCACGCAATACGATTTCGGGGAGACCAACTGGTGGGAATGGGCCTTCGGCGCGGACTCCGCAGTGGGATCGAACGCCGAACGAAAGATGGTTGAAGAGGTGAGAGCCATGATGTTCTCAATTCAGTCAAGTGCGTCTGGCCACGACCGTTACTTCTGGATCGGAAGCCTTGGTGCTGCACCGAATCGGCGTCAGTACCCCAAGTTCACGATCACCCGGTCAGAGGGATTGAGCGTGATGGTGGAAAGCGAGAAGGCCCTGGGCGCCCAACGCTCTAGAACGCAGCTTCTACCTGAACCGCATCTCTTACCCTACGTTGCACAAGAGCGACCTACAAGGTTGTGCCCACTTCGGCAGTTTCTATGCGGTGTGTTCCTGCCACGCGACGCCCTGACCAGCCGAGGGCCGCCGTGGCTGGACGCCGCCGGGCGACCGTGGTTGGGTGGACTCGGATATGCGTCGAACCCGGTGCGCACATCAGTCCTGTTCTGGATGCGGCACGAGGTCTGCGCATCGATCTCGAGCTGTCTTCGAAGTCTGGTGGTGAGAATGGCGTCGGGTGACCGGGGCGATCACGACGATTACAGTGATGTCCTTCCGGCTCTGCGGACCATGCACGAGGAGAAGGACGACGCTCGTCGTGCCCGGCTGCGGGAGGACGTCATCGCGAGGTGCCTGCCCCTGGCAGACCATGTCGCCAGGCGCTTCTCGGAGCGCGGGGAACCCATTGACGACCTGCGTCAAGTGGCGCGGATCGGTCTCATGCATGCCGTCGACCGTTTCGACGTCGAACGAGGCAACAATTTCCTGGCCTTCGCGGTCCCGACCGTCATGGGCGAGGTCAAGCGCTACTTCCGCGACAGCACCTGGTCCATCCGCGTGCCACGCCGGGCCCAGGAGGCGTCGCTCAACATCGCCAAGGCCAGCGAGGAGTTGCTGCAGTCCCTCGGACGGTCGCCGCGCCCGAGTGAGATCGCCCAGCACCTCGGGCTGCCCGTCAGCGAGGTGATCGAGGGCATGGTCGCCCGGTCGGCTTACACGGCGAGCTCGATCGATGCCGAAGCCGGTTCGTCGACCGACGGCTGGACGCTGGCCGACACCCTCGGCGACGAGGACGCGCGACTGGAACTCGTCGAAGAATTCGTCACGCTGCAGCCGGCCCTCGAGCGGCTGACCGAACGTGAGCGCACCATCCTCACGTTGCGGTTCTTCAAGTCCATGTCGCAGAGCGAGATCGCGCGTCAGGTGGGGATCTCCCAGATGCACGTGTCGCGCCTGCTGACGCGGATTCTCGAAACCCTGCGGTCCGAGGTCGTCGTCGACGAGGACGACACCGGCGGCGGCACTTCACAGGGCGACGGCGAGCGTGCCGCGACGAAGGGCCGCGGCACGCCACGCGGGTTCACGGCTTGAGGATCACCTTGACCATTCCGTCGTCCTTCTTCTGGAATGTCTCGTAGGCCTGCGGGGCCTCGCTGAGCGGTAGTTCGTGGGTGGCGAAGGTGTCGACGCCCAACGGGTCGTCGTCGGTCAGCAGCGGCATGATGTCGTCGACCCAGCGCTTCACGTTCGCCTGACCCATGTGCAGCCGAATCTGCTTGTCGAACATGGTCAGCATCGGCAGCGGGTCGGCCGCGCCGCCGTACACCCCGGAGAGCGAGATCGTGCCGCCGCGTTTGACGATGTCGATCGCTGAGTAGAGCGCGCCCAGCCGATCGGTACCCACCTCCGACATCGCCTTGCGGGCGACGGCGTCCGGTAGCAGGCCGACGACGCTCTGCAGCGCCTTGTTGATCGGCGACCCGTGGGCCTCCATGCCGACGGCGTCGATGACCGAATCGGTACCCAGTCCTCCGGTCAGGTCGCGGATGGCGTCGCCGACGTTGTCGACGGCGTCCAAGTTCACGGTCTCGATGCCGCGGGCCTCCGCCCGCGCGAGTCGCTCGGGCACGCGGTCGACGCCGATGACCCGCACTCCCTGGTGCGTGGCGATGCGGGCAGCCATGTCGCCGATGGGGCCGAGGCCCAGCACCGTGACGGTTCCGCCCTGGGGGATCTCGGCGTAGGCGACGGCCTGCCAGGCCGTCGGCAACACGTCCGAGAGATAGACGAACCGCGAGTCGGGCTTCTCCAGCGGCACCTTGATGTGGGTGAACTGGGCCTGCGGCACCCGGAGGTACTCGGCCTGCCCACCGGGCACGGAGCCGTAGAGCTGGGAATAGCCGAACAGCGCGGCGCCCATCCCTTGCTCGGTGACGCGGGTCGTCTCACACTGCGTCATGAGGCCCTCGTTGCAGAAAAGGCAAGAGCCGCAGGAGATCTGGAAGGGGATGACCACACGGTCGCCGACCCGCAGGTCGCCGGTGTCGCTGCCCACCTCCTCGACAATCCCCATCGGCTCGTGCCCGAGGATGTCGCCCGCCTGCATGAACGGACCGAGAACCTCGTAGAGGTGGAGGTCCGACCCGCAGATGTTGGTCGAGGTGACCTTGATGATGGCGTCGGTCGGTTCGATGATCTTCGGGTCGGGCACCGTCTCGACCGAGACGTTTCGCTTGCCCTGCCAGGTCACTGCACGCATTCTCTAGGCCTTTCCGTTGTCGGCTCGACGTTCTTCGCGAATCTCCGCGAGGCGGTCGTCTCGTCCTCGTTCACTCTTTCCGGCGTGTTCCACCGGGAAGTCGTGGAACCGCTCCTCGTAGCGTTCGGCTTCCTCGGCGGTGGTCTCGGGCTGGATCGGATCCTGATGGGCACGATCACCGTCGCGGGCCGCGCGACGTCGCAACAGGACGCGGCTGCCGATCAGCAGTCCGATCGCGAGCAGACCCATGACAACGGCGCCCACCGCCAGCCATACCGTGCCGTCGCGGTCACTCGCACCGGCGGCGATGGCGAGTCCGGCGAGCACCAACATGAGTCCGAGGCAGACGAAGCCGAGCAGGCCGACGGCCTTCAGTCCTCGCGACTTTCGTGCCGGGCGCCGCGCGATGGCCTCACGCGACGCGACTTCTCGTTCGGGTGTCAGATCTGGCATGGTTCACTCCCTGCGCTGTCTGGTAGTGGCTCGGTGGCCGGTGTGCTCGACACCGGCCTCGGTGCGGAGGGTTTACCGCGAGCGGCCGGCGATGAAACGTCGCCCCACCGCGCCCGCGTCGGTCATGGGACGGATGGAGACGTGAATCTCATCGAGTCATGATCTGGGTAAACGCTCTGCTAACGTGTCGACACGTGCTCGGGGGGGGGTACGTTCAGCGCGGCAAGGTCCTCCGGCCGCGGTTTGGAACACGGAATCACGGGGCACTCATGACCAGACCAGCCGAGATCGGCACCACCAATCAACGGGCGAAGAAGACTCATTTGATGACCGATTCCGACGCGACGTCCCAGCTATCGATCGACGGCGGTACGCCGACGGTCCTGCGGGTTCCGGCCGCCACCGATCGTCTCGCGCTGGTGCGCGCTCTGGTCGAGACCGCGCTGTACATCGACGACTGGGCGCTCGACGACGTCATCGACGCCAAGGTCGCCGTGGACGAGATCTGCTCGCAGATCATCTCCGCCGCCGCGGACGACTCGTCGATCGAACTCACCCTGCACATGTCGTCGCAGGGCGTGATCGGCGAGATCCGGGGCGAACTCGTACCGGACGTGACCCTGAAGCAGTCGACCTTTGGATGGCGAATCGTGCAGACCGTCACCGACACCCACACGATCTCCTACGACGAACCGCGCCCGGGTGCCGCCTCCCGCGGCGTCGTCATCGGGTTCTCGAAGTTCCGTCGCTGACCCGGAGCCACTCGTCGCCTGCGGTGTCGTAGGCGACCAGGCCGCGGTCGGCGAACGCGCGCAGCCACCCCTCCATGGGCCAGGTGCCCCATCGCCGGTGGAACACTCGTGCGTTGCGGAGGATGTCCGCGAGGTGTTCGACCGGCGGGTTCGAGACCGGATGGTGCTGGTGGTAGGCGTGCGCGCCGCCGACCCAGGCGATGCGAAACCCGTTGTCGCGCGCGGACATCGCGAAGTCCGTGTCCTCGCCGCCGTAACCGCGGTAGCCGGGGTGGAAGCCGCCGAGGGCGAGCCAGTCGGTGGCCCGGACGGCGAACGACAGCGACCAGAAGAGCATCAGCTCCGACGAGAGTTGTGTCTGCCCGGTTCCCGGTGACGGACGCGCAGGGTGTGGATCGGTGAACCGGGCGAGCTCGCGTGCATCGAAGGTCGGCTGGTCGCAGGGGAGGTAGGTGACCGGGCCGCAGTAGAGGACTTTGAGGTCCGGTGTGGCCGTGCAGGAGCGGAGGTAGCGCTCGAGCATGTCCGGGCCGGGGATGCAGTCGACGTCGAGGAACACCAAGAGCGAGGCCCCCGCGGTCATGGCGGCCGTGGCGCCGGCGTTCCGGGCATCGGCGAGTTGCAGCGTGTCCGGGTCGTCGTTGGCGAACCGGATGACCTCCACCGGGTGACCGTCGGTGACAGATGTGATGTCGGGGTCGTCCATGGCCACCACGAAATGCAGGTCGGGCCGCCGGGTCGAATGGGCGAACGCCTCGAGTTGTCGTCGAAGGTGGCGGTGCCGCCCCGACACGATTGTGATGACGGCGACCACCTCGGGGACGCCGGTCATCGGTGCGCGACCGCCTCGATCGCCCGCGCCGCACGTTCGGCGGCGCCGGCGGTGTGCCACCGCGACCACTCCGGCGACGAACTCCCGGCGGTGTCGAGAATCGAGCGCCAGCGTTCGGTGGACGGCCATGACGACGTGACGAGGGCGAGTTCGGAGCGTGCGAGGGTGTTGCCGGTTGCCCGTTGTTCAGCGAAGGGTCGGTCCTCGGGGATGACCACCGCCGGGCGCCCGGCCGCGGCGGCGTCGGCCACGCTTCCCTGACCCGCGCCGATGACGGTCACCCGCGCACTGCACAGGAAGGGCCACGGGTCGTCGACCCAGGTGCCGAAGGCGGGTCCGAGTCCGACGACGGTGTGCTCCGGGAGCTCCTCGCCGAGTGTGGTCGCCGGATGCGGGGCACCCGGTACCCCGCCCGCGCCGGTGACGACGAGGATGTCGGCGGCGAAGGTGGGGTGGGACACGGGGAGTCGTCCGTCGAACCGCGAGATACCGCCGGTGAAGACCGTTTTCGGCAGATGCTCCCGGAGCCAGTCCGGTTGATACAGCTCGGCGGGCCAGGGCGCGATGATCGCATCGGCCGCCCGGTAGGCGAGCTGATGCGGCAGATCGTCGCGAACGCCGGGCTGCGCCGTCACGATCACCGGCACGCCCATCAGCCGGAGAAAGAGGGTGACTTCCACCGATACGTCGACGACGACGGCGGCCGGTCGGCGCGTCTCGACGAACTCGGCCAGCTGCGCCATGCGTGTGCGTAGTCCGCCGTCGTGCCGTGGTGCCCAGTGCAGCAGGCCGCCGGCGTCGACGTCCCGCGGCTGCGGGTCGGAGTCGTCGCGCTCGAGCGTGATCACCTCGCCGAACACCGGGGCGGTCAGCGATGCGCTGGTCAGCGCGACGACGTCGGTGCCGATGTGGCCGGCGACGGCGGTGGCCCGGGAACAGTGTCCGCGGCCCTGATGGTGGACGTAGTAACCGATCACACCCCGACCTCCGGGCGGAGCGAGGAGTCGGCCAACGGCCGCCCGGCGACCAGATCGGCGTAGAGGTCGAGGTACCGATCGATCATCGCGATGTCCGAGCAGTGGTCCTCCGCGCGCCGACGCACGAGGCCCCGGTCGAGGGTGAGCGCATCGTCCACCGCGAGTGCCAGCGCGTCGATGTCGCCCGGCGGCACGAGGACTCCGGCGTGCTCGCCGACGATCTCGGGGATGCCGCCACGGGCGAAGCACGCCACCGGGGTGCCGCAGGCGAGTGATTCGGCGACGACGAGACCATAGGGCTCGTCCCACACCGGGGTCACCAGGGTGGCACCGCAGGAGCCGACCAGCCGCGCCAGGTCGTGCTGGTGGAGGTGTCCCTCGTAGTGGACGAGCCCGCCCAGCGACGGGGCGATCTGTTGCTCGAAATACCTTGTATCGCTGATGGGTCCGGCCAACCGGAGCCGACGCCCCGCGCGCTGGGCGGCCTCGATCGCGAGGTGGGCGCCCTTCTCCGGTACGAACCGGCCGAACCAGACCAGGTCGTCTCCGCCGGGGCCGGCGGGCCAGCGGTCCAGCTGAACTCCGTTGTGCACCACCGGGATATCGCCGAGCACATGCGACCAGGACTGTGCCGTGTGCCGGCTGACGGCGACGCAACGCGTAGCCGGCGCGAGGGTCAGAGCCGACTCGAGCCATGGCGTCGGCGGGGTGTGCAGCGTGGTGACCATCGGGGTCTCGACGGCCGGACCCATGGCGACCGGGAGGTAGTGCAGGCTGTGATTGTGGATCACGTCGTAGTCGCCGGGGTTGTTCGTGAACGACAGCATCAGCGACAGGTAGGCGTGATGATCCTGCAGCGCTTCGAGTTGGGGCATCGACACATCCGAGCGTGCGGCCGCGGAGGGCTCGAACAATTCGCCGCGCAGGCGATCCGAATCGACCGGCAGATCGCTACCCGCGCCCGCGAACAGCGTGACCTCGTGACCGGCGAGGGTGAGGGCGCGAGTGAGATGCCAGACGTGGGCCTCGAGTCCGCCCGCGAACGGCTGGGCGATCGGGTAGCGGCTCGACGCGACGATGGCGATCCTCAACGTGTCACGCATCCAGAGCCCGGGTGTAGAGGGCGGCGWGCTGCTCGGCGAGCGACTCGCGCTGCGCGCGCCGGTCGGGCCATGAGGCCGCCGCGGGACGAGCCGAATAGGCCTGTGCCAGGGCAGAAACGAGTGAGTCCGGATCGAAGGTGTCCTCGGTGAACTCGAAGGACAGGCAGTCCTGCTGCTCGCGGTAGAAGCCGCAGCTCGGCGCGATCACGGTGGTACCGAGATCGTGGCAGGCCTCGAGCCACCCGGAATGGGTTCCGAATCGGTACGGCAGTACCGACACGTCCACGCTCCGCAAGTAGTCCCACAGCTGATCGTCGGAGAAGTACTCGTGCACGAGCACGCGGGCATAGGGGTGCCGGGAGAGTGCCAGCGCCGTGGTGCCGAAATCCGCGTTGTACGCGTGCTTCCCGGGGACGAACACCTCGTCGTGGAGGTTGATCTGAACCGTCATGTCCGGGTAGTCCGCGGCCGCCTCGAGAAGGGTCATGATCACCGGCAGCGGATCCATGTTGGCGCGGATGCTCTTGGCGTGCACCCCCACCACGAAGTCGTCGGCGTGCGGCGCGCTCGGACCGAATCGGCCGGGCGGCACGACATGCGGGTGAGGCAGCACGGTCGCCTCGCGCTGCCAGCGGCGCGCGATCTCCCGGGAGACGCCGGGGGTCAGGGTGATGACCTCATCCGCCGCCGGTACGAGGATGTCCAGGACCTCCTCGTGGCGTCCCGGTTCGGGGTGATGCGGATTGCGCAGATCGTGGAGCGTGTACACGAGTGGTTTGCCGTGGGTGCGCAGCTCGTCGATCACCTTCGACATCACGGCCGGCTCGACGGCGTCGAACCCGAAGTGTAGGTGGAAGACGTCGAACTCGTTGTGATTCTTGGCGATCCACGCGGGATCGAGCATGAGCGGGGGCCACCAGCCGCCCGGCACCTTCGCGCCGTCGGCCGGGACCGGGTCGGGTAGACGCACAACCGAGACGGGACCGGCCTCGAGGCTGCTGACCGTTCCGTTCAGCGGCGACAGGTGGCGGACGTACACGTGGGAGCGCGGCACCGACGCGACGCGCACGCGGGTCGCACCGCCCCTCCCCGAACCGAGGCCCGCCGACATCGTCGACAGACCTCGCGTCGTGTTCGACCCCGTTGTCTCGAGGGTTGCTGTTCCGCCTGGCTGCGCACTGCTCACTGCCACATCCGTTCACTAGGGTCGCGACGGCTGTGTTCTCAACCGGGCCTGCACGATCGCGGCTTCGGCGAGCCGCAGATGACTGCCGGTTTCCGGCACCTATCTCGTGCCGGTGCGGATACCCCGGAATGTCGGCGGTGAAACCGCCCGTGGACGCGATGAACGGTGGTGCGTCGGTGCTACTTCGAGGACGAGGCGTTCTCGTTGTCGGAGAGGTGTGCGTTGAGCAGCAGATGATCGAACGACTGCCGGACCGGGTCCGGTAGCACCACGTATCGGTGGACGCCGGTGACGATCGACCGCGCGAGCTCGTTCACCTTGACGTTGGCCGTCTGCGAACGCCAGCGCATGACCTCGAACGCGCGATCGGCGCTCACGCCGTAGGCCAGCGAGATCATGCCCTTGGCCTGCTCGATGACGCCCTGGTGCTCGCGGAATCGCGCGACGTGCTCGTCGACGCGGTCCTTGACGGCCTTCTCCTCGATCGCCGTCAGATCGAGATAGAACCCCTCGGCGCCGATCACGGCGCCGGATTCGTCGGTGAGTTGCTGCGACACCACCGCGACGTGGCGGACCTCACCTTTGGTGTCGACGATGCGATGACGGCTCGAGAACGGGATCCGGCGGTCGAGCATCGTCGCAAGCAGCTCTTCGAACGACTGCCGGTCGTCCGGGTGCTTGTGCCCCGCGATCAGCTCGGTCGTCGGAGTGACCTCACCGGGCCGGTAACCATGCATCTCGGCGACCTCGTCGGACCACTCCCATCCCTGGGTGTCGAACAAGAACCGGAAGCTGCCGACGTGACTGATACGGGACTCGCCGGCGGTGTGATCGTTGGCGTCTGTCACCCTCACCCCTACAAACCACAAATCAACAAGAATGCCAGCGGTCTCGGGCGAAAGATGAGCTTACCTGGCTGGCGCACCCGGGGGGAATCGACCCGGTGCGCGTTGTCGAAGCCGGACTCGCGGAGATCGTTTCGGCGCCGTGTCGCGCGGGTATCCGCCGTACTCGCAGGGGCCGACCGTGAGACCCCGGCCCGACCGACACCGATCTCGGCTACGGCCAGGAGGACGAGAATGAGTACCGACAACGTGGGCGACAGTGCGACGGCGGCATCAGAGGGCATCAACCCCGATCTGACGTCGACAGCCGGTTTCGAGGATCTCGACGAGGACCGGCTCGGTCAGGACCCGCTCGAGGAGGGGATGGATCCGCCCGAGGACTGGTCGGCCAGCGATCGGACCGGTACGACCGCCCGGGAACAGCGGGAAGGCGAGTCCCTCGACGAGAAACTCGACCAGGAGATCCCCGACCAGAACCCCTGACGACGTCCGCTCCTCGGTCCGCGCCGATGTTTCCGCACGCTTCTCAGCGGGCACCATCTCGATCATGAGCGACCAGAACCCTGAGCACGAACCGAAGACGATCTCCTACCCCGGTGAGACCGGCGAGATGGGCGAACGTCCCCGGGACGAGATGCGTGACTATCGCGGCCGCGATCTGCTGGCCGGCAAGACCGCCCTCATCACGGGCGGCGACTCGGGTATCGGCCGTGCGGTCGCGGTCGCCTTCGCCAAGGAGGGCGCCGATGTCGCCATCGCCTACCTGGAGGAAGACAACGACGCCCGCCACACGGTCGAGCTCATCGAGGCCGAAGGACGGCAGGCCCGCGCGTACCGCGGCGACCTCGCCGACCCTGCGCACTGCGCCGACATCGTGAAGCGGACCGTCGACGAGCTCGGCGCATTGGACATCCTGGTGAACAACGTCGCCTATCAGGAGATCGTGGACGACTTCCTGGAGCTGACGCCGGAGCAGTGGCGACGCACCTTCGACGTCAACATCGACAGCTTCTTCCACACCACGCGAGCGGCGGTGCCGCATCTGACCGGCGGCGGCGCCATCATCAACACGTCGTCGATCAACGGTCTGCGTGGCAACGACAGCCTCATCGACTATTCGGCGACCAAGGGCGCGGTGCTGGCCCTGACCTACTCGCTGGCGCAGGCGCTGATGGAACGGAAGATCCGCGTGAACTGCGTCGCGCCGGGCCCGGTCTGGACGCCGCTGATCCCGGCGACGATGCCGGCCGAGGCGGTCAAGGACTTCGGCACCCAGGCGCCGATGGGACGGGCGGCCCAGCCCGACGAGATCGCACCGTCGTACGTGTTCTTCGCGGCCGAGCAGCTCTCGTCGTACTACACCGGCGAGGTGCTGGCCCCGATCGGCGGCGAGACGCTGCCGGGGTAGGCCGCCGGGTCAGGGCACCGGCAGCGGCGCCAGGCTGTTCCCGTGCGGCAGCGAGCCGCAGTTGCTCTGTGTCGGGGCACCCGCGAACCGCTCGGTGAGGTACTGCAGTGCCAGCGGTTCGAACGGGAGGAACGCCTCCTGATGGGTCAGGCCGTTGAGCTGCCGGTAGGTGATGTCCACGCCGCGTGAGCAGTACTCGTTCGCCAGGCCGATCACGTCACCGGTGATCATCAGGGTGTCCCCGATCGCGTTGTAGTGGCCCACCGCGAGAAGCATCTTCGTCGACGGGGTGCCCGACCGTCCCATGATGTTGTCGTTGATCGCCCGCACCACCTGCGGGACGTCGAGCAGGCCGGTGTACGGCGGCCTGACCATGTCCGCGCTGGTGAGTCCCGGATACTTCGACGCGAACTCCGAGATGCACTCGTCGCTGACGTCCTGGGCGACCTGTCGGCCGCGGGTCGAGAGGAACGTCGAGGTGTCGAGCCGGTAGGTCCGTTGGTAGGCGACCACGAGCGCCGGGATGACACCCGCCCACTTCGCACTGCCGTTGATGTAGGGCAGGTTGTGCGCGAGGTCCACCGGCAATCCGCCCGCGGCGGCGCCGACGATGTTCAGTTCGGGCGCGTAGCGCGGCGCGACCTCGGCGCCGAACTGCGTGGGGATGGACCCGCCGGAATATCCGACGAGGCCGACCGGGGTCGACCGCGGCAGCCGCAGGAACGACTGTGCGGCGCGGACGCCGTCGAGTGCGGCATAGCCCGACTGCCGGCCGATGGTCCACTGCAGCTTCTCACCCTCGTAGTCCGGGACCACGACGGTGTACCCAGCGGCGAGATAGCCTGCGATGACGCCCTGTTCGGCGGTCGCGGTGCCGTTGGTGTAACCCCCGCTGAGCGTGTACGACGGATCGCACTGAGACCCGAGCGCGTCGTAGGCCATGTGGTACGAGACCAGGCGCGTCGGGCCCGGGATCAGCGGTCGCAGCACGGTCGCGACCGTCACCACGCTCCCGCCGAACTGGTCGGTGGTGCGATAGAGCACCTGGGAGCCGGTGATCGGGGTGGACATCGTGGGCGTCTGGAACCGCATGGGACGGCTGCGGAGCACCGCTCCGGGAGCCACGCCCGACAGTGAGGCGTCGTAACGGTAGAACGGGTCGGCCGACGGCAGTGGCGAGCCCGGCCCGGGTGCGGCCTGGGCGGGGGGCGTGCCCGCGAACACGCCGAGCAGCACGCCGACGACCACACCGATGACACCCACGCGCAGCCAACTCGTGCGCACCCCGAACGACATGGCTCATCTAAGCATCGAACGGGCCGTCCCGTCCGGGAAAGGCATGCTGCCGGTCGGGTCGCTCAAACATGGGATGTTAGGTTGTTTGGCGTGTCCGGACCCATCAACCCGCCCCAGCGAACGAGCGAACTCGTGGTGCAGCGCATGCAGGAGTTGATCGCAGCCGGTACCTGGCCCCTGGGCGAGCGGATTCCTGCTGAGCCCGAGCTCGTGGCGCAGTTCGGCGTCGGGCGCAACACGATCCGGGAGGCCGCGCGCGCACTGGAACACGCGGGCATGCTCGAGCCCCGGCGGGGCGACGGCACGTATGTGCGCGGCCGGAGCCCACTCGCCGGTGCGATCGCGCGGACCTCCGCGCCGTCGGAGCTCCGCGATCTGCTCGAAGTGCGACGTGCACTGGAGAGCGAGGCCTCGGCCGGTGCGGCCGCCCGGGGCGACGCCGCCGACGTCGAACGTCTCCGCCTGTTGCTGGCGTGCACCGAGGACGCTATGGCCGACGGTGATCTGGATCGATACACCGAGGCGGACATCGCATTCCACGCCGAGCTCGTCGTCGCGTCCCGCAACGCGCTGCTCATCGCGATGTACGACGGAATCGCCGAGGCGATCGCCCGGACTCATCCGTCGGTCTTGCGACGTCCGCTGGCCGAGCAGTCGCACCCGCGCGGTCATCGGGACGTCGTCGACGCGATCGAGCGCGGCGACGCCGACGCGGCGCGCGCGGCGGTGTATGCCTACGTCGACTTCACCGAGGTGTCGGGATGAGTGCGCAGGCGCTGTCCACGCGCGAGAAGTCCGGCGTCGGGGTCATCGTCACCGCGGTCGGAGTGATGCTGGTCGCCGCGAACCTGCGACCGGCCGTGGTGTCCGTCGGACCGCTCATCGGGGTGATCTCCGACGACGCCGGCTTCAGCAGCGCCGTCGCCGGTCTGCTGACTGCGCTGCCGGTGCTGTTCTTCGGGATCTCGGCGCCGGTGGCTCCCCGTCTGGCCAACCGGTTCGGCATCGAACGGGTCATCTTCGGGGCCCTGCTCGTCTTGATCGTCGGCATCCTCGTCCGGCTCATCCCGTCGCCGGCCGCCCTGTTCGGGGGTTCGGCGGTCATCGGCGCCGCCATCGGCACCTGCAACGTCGTGCTCCCGGCGCTGATCAAACGCGACTTCGCGCACCGCTCCGGGCTCATGACCGGCCTCTATTCGATGACTCTCTCCGGCGGGGCGGCGGTCGCGTCCGGGGTGAGCGTGCCCATCAACGACGCACTCGGCGGGGACTGGCGGCTGGCGTTGGCCGCGTGGTCGCTGCTCGCGGTGGTCGCCGTGGTCGTCTGGATTCCGCAGCTGCCCCTGGTTCACCGGGTGACCTCGGCGGCGCCGACATCGTCGTTGCTGACGAACCCGATCGCGTGGGCGATCACGGTCTTCATGGGAACGCAGTCGCTGATCTTCTACACGTTCGTGGCCTGGCTGCCGCAGTACCTCGTCGACGACGGCATGTCGCCGTTGCGGGCGGGTGCGGTCCTGGCGTCGGCGCAGGTGGTCGCCCTGATCATGTCGCTGGTCGCGCCGATCGTCGCCGGCCGCTTCGCCGGTCAGCGGGTGGTGACCCTGTCGGTGATCGCGGTCTGCGCCGTCGGCTTCGTGGGTCTGCTGAGCACTGATGTCTGGCCGGGATTCTGGGCGGCCTGTGTGATGGTCGGGCCCGGTTCGTCGATCAGTCTGGCCCTTCTCTTCATGGTGCTGCGCAGCTCGGGATCCGAACAGACGGGCCAGGTGTCCGGGATGGCGCAGTGCGTCGGCTACCTGGCGGCGGCGGCCGGCCCGATCATCATCGGCGCCATCCATGACGTCACCGGCTCGTGGACCCTGGCCATGGCGGTGCTCGGTCTCGTGCTGGTGCCCCAGGCGCTCTCCGTCCTCGGCGCCGCCAAGGACGTCAAGATGACCGGTTGACGAGGTCTGCGCCGGGACCCGGACAATTCGTCGCACAGTCGGTATCGGTCAGCCCTGACCGCTAATCTGTCGCCATGCATTGTGTGGTCGTGGGTGGGGGACTGGCCGGACTGGCGTCGGCGGTCTGGCTGTCGGAGGCGGGGCAACGCGTCACCCTGCTCGAACGGCGGGGTTCACTCGGCGGACGCACCATCTCGATGCCGCTGCACGCCGTCGACGACGTGCCCGACAACGGGCAGCACGTCTTCGCCAGCGGGTACGAGCACCTTATGCGCTATCTGGACAGCGTCGGTACGCGGGAGCACGTGGCCTTCCCGGGTCACATGACGGTGCGAATGCCCGGTGGGGCGACGCGCCGATCGGCGTTCACCGGCCTGCCCGGACTGCGGGCCGCGCTCGGCGACCTGCCCGGGGTGACCGGCCTCGACCGGTTGCGCACGGCGCGTGCGCAGATGAGGTTGATACGGCAGGCATTTCGGCAACCCGACTGGCTCGACGAGGTCACCGCCGACGAGTGGTTCCGTCGCATCGGACTGCCGCAGTCGGCCCGGGATGCGTTGTGGGACGGCATCGTCATCGGCCTCACCGGCGACAAGCCCGACATCTCCTCGGCCAAGGTCCCGGCCGATCTGCTCGTCACGGGAGCCCGCCGGGCGCGCGAGACGCGTACGCCGATCTCGATCGGGTATCCCACCGTCGATCTCGACACGTTGTTCATCGACGGCGCCGAGAAGCGCTTCGCCGACGCCGGTGTGGAGGTCCGACACCGGGCGGTGGTCTCGTCGATCGACGTCACCGACGGGACGGTGAGCGGGGTGACGCTGGCCGACGGCGAGAAGATCGCAGCCGATGCCGTCATCTGCGCGGTACCGGTGTGGAGCGTGAAGGGTCTGCTCGACCAGGTACCCGGGCACGAGCGGATCTATCGCGCCGTCGAGAACCTGACCCCGGTGCCCATCGTCAGTGTGAACCTCTATCTCGACCGCTCGATCGGGATGACCGACTGGGGCGAGATCCTCTACGGCGGTGAGGGAGTGCTCGAACAGGTCTGGGACCGCCAGCGCATGCACGGGCGCGAACCACGCGACAACTACTTCTACTCGACGACGGTGTCGGCGTCCTACGATCTGATCTCGAAGACGAACGCCGAGATCACCGAGATCCAGATGGACATGCTGCGCCGCTACTTCCCGCAGGCGGCGAACGCGCAGGTGGTCCACAGCCACGTGGTCCGGATGCCGAAATCGACCTTCGCGCAACGACCCGGGACCGCCGGCCTCCGCCCAGACCAGCGCACCGAGGTCGACGGCCTCGCCCTCGCCGGTGACTGGACCCGCACCGACTGGACCACGACGATGGAGGGCGCGTGTCAGAGCGCGGCGCGGGCCGTCGACATCATCCTGGAGTTCGCCCGGCTCGGTTGAGTCGAGGACTTTCTCCGCGGCGCATACCAGCATGGTTGCGGGGGTTTGTCGTCCCTGGCAGGGTGCACATATACGGCCGTTTCCCGAAGGGCGTGCAGAACTCCGCGCCGCGGACGCCGTACCTCGCGACGCGTCGTCGTGCGACGGTCGCGCACAACACAATCACCTTGCCTGCCGCCGGGGCAGAACTGCTCCGCGAGCGGCCCGCCGGATGAGGGAAAGGATCGTTGCGATCGTGGTAACTCACACAGCAGCCAGAACTCCAGAAGCCGCCGATGTCTCGCCCGGCGCGCAGTCGACGAGCACACCCGTCGACGTCTACCGCACCCGGCTCGCGCAGCGCAGCCAGATCGAACCGCGCCCACACAACACCGTGTGGGGGAGCATGGGAAACCCGGGCCCGCTGTCCGCGCCCGAACTCCGGCACTATGCCGATCGCGGATACCACACGGAGACAAACATTCTCTCGGACGCCGACATCGCCGACTGCCTACGCGAGGTGGAGTCCATCACCGAGCGGCTCGGCGACGACGATCGGGTGATCCGCGAATCATCGAGCGGGCAGGTGCGATCGCTGTTCGCGGTGCATCAGCTCAGTGACGTCATCGCCGAGATATGTTCGCGTGAAACGATTGCCGGGGTGGCCCGGCAGATCCTCGACGACGACGTCACGATCCACCAGAGCCGCATCAACCTGAAACCCGGGTTCGCGGGCGGTCCGTTCTACTGGCACTCGGACTTCGAGACGTGGCACGCCGAGGACGGCATGCCCGCCCCACGTGCGCTGAGCGTCTCGCTGGCCTTGACGCCGAACCACACCACCAACGGTCCGCTGATGATCATCCCGGGATCACACCGCCGGTTCGTCAGCTGCGTGGGCGAGACACCTGATGACTACCACCGGGAATCGCTGACGTCGTATCGGCCGCCATTCGGGACACCGGAGGAGGAGGATGTCGCGAGCCTCGCCGACGAACTGGGCATCGACACGATCACCGGCCCCGCCGGGTCCGCACTGTATTTCGACTCGAACTGCATGCACGCGTCCGGCGGGAACATCACGCCCTTCCCGCGCAGCAATCTGTTCGTCGTCTTCAACGCGAAATCGAACGCCCTCCAGGCGCCGTTCGGCGGGACCGAGCCACGCCCGGATCATCTGGCGCACAGGTGAGTTCGTCGTCCCCTGCTCCCTGAGGTGCGAGCGGCACGGCCCTGCTCCTTAACCCGAGAGAACGACCTGCCCCCTGCTCCCTGAGGAGCGCCCGGAGCTTGCGGAGGGCGCGTCACGAAGGGTCCCGTAACGTGTCTCGCCAGACCCTTCGTGACGCTCGCAAGCTCGCTCCTCAGCTCAGGGAGCGGAGGGGTCACAGGTGAACGACCTTCAGAACCCCGTCGACGAGCCCAGGTCCGGGGCCGGCCCGGCGAAGTAGTGCTCACCGTCGAAAATGGCCGGCAGGCCGGCGGCCAGGTAGGTGCCGATGCCGGGCTGCTCCAGCTCGGTGAAGAGCGGATTGCGCTGCAGAACACCTGATTCGACGACCTCGTCAAAAGTCCGGTAACGCTCCCAGAGCACGGAGGTCTGCGCCAGCGCGGCCTCGACCTCGACAGACGTGTGTCGCGCGAACCACGCCGCGAACAGCGGTGTGAGGACACCGCGGTGAATGTACCGGTCGTCCTCCCTGACGAAGTCCGCTCCCAGCGCCCGTTCGACGGCCGCGACCGCCTCGCCGGTCCCGGTCATCTCGACCAGCCCGCGGAAATGCCGCGGGGTCAGGGCGACGAGCATGAAGCGAGAGTCATCCGCGGTGACGAAATCGGTTCCGTAGGTGCCGTATACGTCGTTCCCGGTGGCCGGTCGGGTGTCGCCACTCAGCTGCGGTTCGGTGAGATAGCCGAGCGTCCCGGCGATGGCGAGAGCGGTGTCCTCCAGGGGCAGGGTGATCTGCGCCCCCATCCCGTTCTGGTCGCGGCGCCGGACGGCGGCCGTGATCGCCAGTGCGGCATAGAGGCCGCACGCGACATCCCACGCCGGCAGTACGTGATTGACGACGCCGGCGTAGTCGGTGGGGCCGGTGATCGACGGGAATCCGAGTGCCGCGTTGACTGTGTAGTCGACTCCGGGAGTGCCGTCGGTCCGGCCGAGCAGTTCCAGGGTGATGACGTCGGAGCGCCGCGCCGACAGCGTCTCGTGACTCATCCACGACCGTCCGCCCGCGTTGGTGACCAGGATTCCGCCGCCCGGCCCGCTGTCGATGACAAGATCCTGGATCATTCGCTGTCCCTGGGGGTCACGGAAGTCGACGGTGACGGACTTCTTGCCGCGGTTGAGCCCGGTCCAGTAGATCGAGTTGCCGTCATCGGTGACCGGCCAGCGGTTGATGTCGGCGGCCCCGCCGATTGGGTCGACCCGGATCACCTCGGCGCCGAGCTGCGACAGGGTCAGGCCGCACAGGGGTGAGGCGACGAAGCTCGACACCTCCACGACGCGGAGGCCTTCGAGCGGACGGGGATGCGAGCTCATGCGCGGAAACTCCTGGAGTGGAATGGGGGATTCGGCAGACGATCAGGCCATCAGGACGCGGAAACGCCAGTCGAGGACCTCGCGATCGGAGTCGTCGCCGTGTGCGACGACGGTGGAGCGCAGGCGCAGGACGCCGCCGGCGGCGAGCGGCGTCGCCTCCTCGACGAGGATCGTCGAACTGAGGGTGTCGCCCTCGTGCACCGGTCCGGTGTGGTCGCACGAATCCCAGCCGGTCACCGTCACCAGGTTCGGCAGCGCCCGGTTCGCCTGCGCGAGGGCCAGTCCGATGGTGTGCCCGCCGTAGACCAGCCGACCGCCGGCGGCCGCACCGGCCACCCGCTCGTCGTGGTGGGTGGCTGCGATGTTCAGCGAGAGCCGGGCGAGTTCGGGTGCGCTGGACACCACGTCGGCGCTGGAGGAGAAGGCGCGTCCGGCAAACTCGGATGAGAAATGTTGTCCGCGTGCGGATTCGCGATAGGTGTCGAGGTCCCATTCGGGGATGAACGGTTGCGCATCGTCTCCCGGTCCGATGGTGCTCAGGTCGTCAGCGTGCACGGTCCGCCCGGGATCGGCGTCGGGTGACAACGGCAGCATCGCGCACCGGTAGAAGTCGAGGACGGTGACGCCGGTCTGATCGGTGGTGACCATGTGGAGCGCGGCGAGCCCGGTCGGCGCACGTCCTGGCTTCGGTGTGTTCTCGCGCAGCCCGACCACTTCGGTGACGGTCGTCAACGTGTCGCCGATCCGGGGGTGGCTCAGGAACCGCAGGCCGCGGTAGAAGAGGTTCGCCTTCACGTGGTGGGTGGCCAGCGTGGATTGACCGATCGCGACGTCGGTGACCAGGCCGGGATGGGCGAGGACGCCACCCACCACGCGATCCGAGAGATGGGCGTCGAGCGAGAGTCGAAGGCGGTCACCGAGAATCGCTTGGTGCGTCGCGGCGAGACCGGATGTCAACGTGAGCGACGGCGCGTCGTCGAACAACTGTCCATGGGACAGTTCGTCGAAGAACGGGCCGCCCACGGCGACCGGCTCGGACGCGCTCATTCGGACGCAGCCTTGGCGAGGACGCGCCGCGCGGAGACGGCGAGCGCCTCGTCGAGCATTCGGCCGTCGAGCTCGGCCGCACCGGCACCCGCGGCGGCTGCCTGCTCGAGTGCGTCGAGCACCCGTCGTGCGTCCTCCACGGCGGCGGCGTCCGGGGTGAAGATGTCGATGGCGGACTGCAGTTGAGCCGGATGGATCACCCAGGTGCCGTCGAAGCCGAGGTCGCGGACCCAGCGCTTGGCGTCGCGGAAGGTGTCGTCGTCGGCGATCGTCAGATGCGGTCCGTCGATGACGTCCACGCCGGCCGCGCGCGCGGCGAGCAACACCGAGTCCTGGACGACGTGCCACGTCCGCATCGGCAGGTCGGGGCTGCGTCCCAATGATGCGGCGAGATCGGCGTAACCGATGAGGACGGCATCGAGCCGGTTTGTGGCCGCGCAGATGGCGCCGGCGTCACGGATGCCGCGCGGTGATTCGAGCAACGCCTGCAGGCGGACCGACGCTCGGCCGAGCTGCTCGTCGGCCGACCGGAGGTCGGCGGGCGAGTCGGCCTTCGGCAGCACCACCGACGTCAGGTTCGGCATCTGGGCGCAGGCGGCGAGATCGGCGCCGGCCCAAGGCGTGTCGATCGCGTTGATGCGCAACGAGATCGCGCGGTCGGCGCCGAACTCGGCGACCAGGTCGGCGGCCGCTGCGCGTGCGGAGTCCTTGTTCGCCGGGGTCACCGCGTCCTCGAGGTCGAGCACGACCTCATCGGCGATCGAAGCCAGCGCCTTGCGGGCCTTGCGGTCGTCGGAGGCGGGCGCGACCAGGACGGCTCGTCTTCTCTGCACGGTTGCTCCAGGGGTCGAGATCAAATGTGCGGCCATATGTGATGCGGTTCCGGTTGTATCAGACCGCGCCGAGCTTTGGGAAGTGTTGACAGGTCCGACGGGGATCGACAAAATGGCCGTACAAATCCGCCGTAGATCGTAGGGGCACCGTCATGAGCTCACTTTCCGCCGAAGAGGCATTCCTGGTCGACACTGTGCGGTCCTTCGTCGACCGCGAGGTGAAGCCGTCGGTCCAGGAGGTCGAGCATGCCAACGAATATCCCGAGAAGTGGATCGAGCAGATGAAGCAGATCGGCATCTACGGGCTGGCGGTGCCCGAGGAGTTCGGCGGTTCGCCGGTGTCGATGCCGTGCTATGCGCAGGTCACCCAGGAACTCGCGCGCGGCTGGATGAGTCTGGCCGGCGCGATGGGTGGGCACACGGTTGTCGCGAAGTTGTTGACGCTGTTCGGCACCGACGAGCAGAAGCTCGAGTACCTGCCGCGGATGGCGACCGGTGAACTGCGCGCCACCATGGCGCTCACCGAACCGGGCGGCGGGTCGGATCTGCAGGCGATGTCGACCGTGGCGAAGACCGATGGCGACGAGCTGGTCATCAACGGTGCGAAGACCTGGATCAGCAACGCCCGGCGTTCCGGGCTGATCGCGCTGATGTGCAAGACCGATCCCGGCGCGCAGCCGCGCCACAAGGGCATCTCGATCGTGCTCGTCGAACACGGACCCGGGCTGACCGTGTCACGCGACCTGCCCAAGCTCGGCTACAAGGGTGTCGAGAGCTGCGAGCTGTCCTTCGACGGTTACCGCATCCCGCAGACGGCGATCCTGGGCGAGGTGCCCGGCAAGGGATTCGGTCAGATGATGAAGGGCTTGGAGACCGGTCGAATCCAGGTCGCCTGCCGAGCGCTGGGCGTCGCGACCGCGGCACTCGAGGACTCGCTCGCCTACGCGCAGCAGCGGGAATCCTTCGGACAGCCGATCTGGAAGCATCAGTCGATCGGCAACTATCTCGCCGACATGGCGACCAAGCTCACCGCAGCGCGCCAGCTGACCTGGCACGCGGCCGAACAGTACGACCGGGGTGAGCGCTGCGACATGGAGGCGGGGATGGCCAAGCTCTACGCCTCCGAGGTGGCGATGGAAATCGCCCTGAACGCCGTCCGCATCCACGGTGGTTACGGGTACTCCACCGAGTTCGACGTCGAGCGATACTTCCGGGACGCGCCCCTGATGATCGTCGGCGAGGGCACCAACGAGATCCAACGCAATGTCATTGCGGCACAACTCGTGTCGCGCGGCGGGATCTGAGCGGCACGCCGTCGTCCGGCGGGAGAGTGGGTTTCATGCGCGAGTCCGAGCAGTCCGCACCTGCGTACAAGACGTTGGCCGCGGAACTGCGCGAGCACATCGTCGCGGGCAGATACGCCGGCGGTGTGCGGCTGCCGACCGAATCCGAGCTCTCCCAGGAGTACGGGCTCAGCCGGCAGACCGTCCGCCGCGCGTTCCTCGAATTGGTGAGCGAGGGCTCGGTGTACCGCGTGCCCGGCCGGGGAACGTTCGCGACCGAGACCGCGGGTCAGTACCTGCGCCAGCTGGGTTCGATCGAGGACCTCATGAACCTGTCGACGGACACCGAGATGCAGGTGCTCGAATCACCCTCGCGCCGCGTGGATCTCGAGGCAGCGGGTCGCCTGCGACTGGACACCGACGTGGTGTACCGCATCGTCTTCCAGCGATTCCACGACGGTGTCCCTTTCGTCGTGACCACCGTGTGGTGGCCGGAGTCGGTCGCACGCCTGGTGATCGACGCCCCCGAGGTCGAGGCCGGAGCGCGCAGTGACCACACGATGATCGGCCTGCTCGAACCGCATCTGGCGCACCCGATCGAGGAGTGCGCGCAATCGATCACCGCCACCGTCGCCGACGCCGAGACCGCTGCCCGCCTCGGCTGCCCCGTGGGGCACACGGTGCTGCGCGTCGACCGGTTGTACACCGATTCACGCGGCCGCGCAGTCGAACTCGCGGTCAGTTACTTCCTCCCCGAGCACTACACCTATCGGGTGACGCTCCGCCGCAGCGGGCTCTGACCGGGTGCGCATCTCCGACCGCGTTCGGTCTAGGATTCTGCCGTGACACATGTCCTGACGATCTTGGATCTCACCGATGCGGATGTTCCGACTGAGCACTGGCGGCTTTCCGGACCCACCGTCGGCGTGTGCAGAAGCGGCGTCATCGGCTCCGACCGCGCAGACAGGGTGGTGGACCGGGCGACCTTCACCCTCACCGACACACCGTCCGACGATCGACGGCTGGTGTACACCGCCGACATCGAGGGCACCATCGCCGTGCTCACCGACAGGATCTCGGCGCATCCGGTGGCGGCGTCTGTGGGCGACGACGTGTTACGTGCAGTGTCGGATGCCGGCAGTACCGTCAGCGGGTTGATCACCGAGTCGCTGGCCTATTCGGCGCTGCAGGCCGGGACCGAATTCACGGATTGGCTGGCGTCTCAGGGCAGCCGTCGGCGTCACCAGCAGGACGACGCCGTGGTCCTCACGCGCGAGGACTCGCACCTCGACATCGTCTTCAATCGGGGGGACCGGCACAACGCGTTCAGCGACGTGTTGCGGGCGGGCCTGATCGACGGCTTGACCGTGGCGCTCGCGGACACCTCGATCGAGTCCGTGAGGTTGAGCGGCCGGGGCCGGTCGTTCTGCAGCGGCGGTGACCTCGCCGAGTTCGGGTTGTTCGCGGATCCGGCCAATTCGCACCTGGCGCGTACTCGGCACAGTCCCGCGCTTCTCCTCGACGCACTGACCAGCCGGCTGGGCACCGCCTGCCGAGCCGATGTTCATGGTGCCGTGCTCGGCAGCGGGTTGGAGATGGCAGCGTACTGCGGGTTCATCACGGCTCGACCGGACGCGCGGTTTGGACTACCGGAACTCGAGCTCGGCCTGGTTCCCGGTGCCGGGGGAACGCTGAGCGTTCAACGCCGTATCGGCCGATGGCGGACGGCCTACCTGCTCATGACCGGACGTCGTATCGACGCGACGACCGCTCTCCAATGGGGATTGGTCGACCACGTGGACGAACTGCCGGCCCCGTCGCCGGCTTCATGAGGCCGCGTACCGAAGGTGTCCGTCGACGACGGTGGCTGCGACCAGATCTGCCGACAGTTCGGCGAGCACGTCGTCGGGTCCGGCGGACATGAGGCACAGGTCTGCCCGATCCCCCGTACGAAGATCCCGCGTATTCGCCGGCGTGTGCAGGTCGCCGAGGAACATCGCCAGGGCGGCAGCTGCACCGACACGTTCATCTGGGCACAGGAGTTTTCCCGATCTGGTCCGCCGATCTCTGGCAGCACGCATGGCGGCCCACGGGTCGAGGTCCCCGAAGGGCGCATCCGTGCTACCGGCGATCGGCACCCCCGACCGACGAAGGCCGGCCACCCTCCACAACTCGTGATGCTCCGCCGGGGGTACCTCGCGGAGGTACTCATCTCCGCGTTCGGCCACGAAATTCGGCTGCGTCACCACGGTCACCCCGAGATCCGCGAGGTCGTCGATCACATCGTCGGGCACCATCGCCGCGTGTTCGATTCGGTCGCCCGCGCGCACACCCGCGCTCCGGAATGCCGACAGCGTGACGACGAGTTGCACGACAGTCACGCAGTGCAGGGCCACCGCGTAACCGTGCTCATGTCGCTCCGCGACCCAGGACGTCAACTCGTCGAGATCGAGTGTGCTGTCGTCGAGAATCCGTTTGACCGGACCGAACTCCAACCGTGAGTAGTGTCGTCCACCGTGCTGCGACATGACCATCACCCGCTGGGGGAGTCGTTCCTCACGTACGGCGGTGTCGAGTGCGTCGAGGTCGGCGGCACCGAGATCCGGGGTCGCTTCGGTGATCCCGGTGACGCCGAACCTGGCGAGCCGGACTCCCAGTGGTGTGAAATCCGTCGGACCGTCTGCGGTCACGGCAGCAAAGGTGTTGTCCTGGCGAAAGAATCGGCCGGTGGGATGATCCGGCCACCCGAGGGCGATGAGGCCTGGCGTGTTGACGATCCACATCGCACCGCTGCGATGCTGGATTCGGACCGGTGCGCGGGCGAACAGTTCGTCGAGGCGATGACGGTCCAATTCCCCTGCAACGCTGTCGTGATAACCAACAGCGCGGATCCAGCCGTCGTCGCGGGGTCGAGAACGGCCGAGAGCCTCGGCGAGTTGTTGCGGTGTGGCCACCTGTTGTGGGCCGACGGACACCGACTGCAGCGCAGCCACCGCCGCCCGGAGGTGTAGATGGTGATCATGTAATCCGGGAAGCAGAGTGCCGCCCCGGAGATCGAGGACCGGCTCGTCGTCCCCCGGCTCGAGGTGGACCGCGACGTCGGTCAGGCGTCGGTCGGTGATGCGTACCGCGACCGGCTCACCCGAGAGTCGCTGCGCCCCGGTGATCAGCATCTGGGACCTCGACGTTCATCGACGAGACGCAGAACCTCGTTGTCGCCGATCGTCTCGAAACCGGAACCGATTCGGGGAGCGGTGGGCGGCGTCACGGCGACGGTCACCCGCTCGGTGTCCTCGAGTACGGGGCACCCGGCGTACTTGGCGGCGACGCCGGCCATCGACACGTCGATTATCTCCCCGCCACCGCGGGCGAGCGACTGCACCACCGCAGTCGCTGCTTCCAGTCCGGTCAAGGGGTCGGCGATCGCGTCCCCGCAGAACACCGGCCCACGAGTGCCCCGGCCGACGAGTCCGCCGGCAACTGCGGCATCGTCGCCGAACGCGACGCGGTTCACCATCCCGGTAGCGCGACCGTAACCGGTGATCCGCACCCATACCCGCCCGGCGCGCGGCGACCTGGTGGACGCGTCCAGCCCGGCGTGTTCGAGAGCGCGCGGGCGGGAGGCCTCGATGACCACGTCCGCGACATCGAGCAACCCCGCGAGCCCAACCGCCCGGTGGCTCAATTGTGTGGTGTAGAACTGCTTTCCGCTGTTCATCCAGGCGAAGAAGTCGGGGTTTCCGGCTCGCGACCCATCGGGACGTTCGGGGCTCTCCACCTTGATCACGGTCGCACCGAGCTGTTGCAGAAGGTGACCGCACAACGGTCCCGCCCACATCGCGGACAGGTCCACCACCAGCAGCGACGGCGGGCGGGTGGCCTGCTGAGCGGGCCATGCCCTGACGATGTCGACGGGGGACGAACTCACCGATCCCAATGCGGCGGCGGGTATCTCGAGCAACTGCGCACGATCGACGACGTCGTCGACGTGAAGATGCGGCAACGCCTCGGCCAGTGCCTGCCACGGACTGTCGATCGGATCGTCCCGCGCGAAAAGCGCTTGCAGTGAGTCGATGTCGCTCGCCCGCGAGAGCGTCATCGCGATCCATCCATCGCGACACCGCATGAGACGGGAGCTGCCGCCCGCGGACTGTTGTCCGGCGCGGGAGCTGCCCATCAAGGCCGCCCGGCCGGTCAGCAGTTCGCCGACATCAGCGCCGAACACGTCGGCGAGCATGTCGGCCCGCGCCATGATCGGCGCGCGGGAGTAGTCAGGAGCTTCCGGTTCGCCGGTCAGGTAGGCCATACCGCTGCTGGCCCATCGCTGCGCGTGTGTCCCCATGTCGGCGCTTTTTCCCTCCGCTGCCCGCGGTCCGCCGGGACCGGCTGTGGTCAGTTCGACGAGGGGGTCGGCGTCTGTGGGTCAGCCCCTGTCGCCTGCGGTGGCCGGTGGAACACCGCGAGTTGCGCTGCCGCTGCCGCGAGCCCGACGCCCGCCGCGAGAGCGGCAGCTCGTCCCGAGCTGAGTCTCGAGTCCAGGCCTATGGCCCGGTCCACGCTGTAGTGGCCAGGCCCCAAGGCGGCCAACGCAATTGCTGCGACCGACAGATTGGCGACGTACTCCCAGCCCTCGGATGTGATGAAGAAGCCGTTGGGCAGGTGGACCGAACGTGCGGCGACGGCCATGGTCCCGACGACCGCGGCGGCCGCTACCGGGGTGGCCGCGCCGGCGACGATGGCGGCTCCCGCACCGACCTCCACCACCGCAGAGGCCTTCGCCTGGAGCGTGGGTTGCCGGAAACCGATCGACCGGAACCAGCCCGCGGTGCCTTCGATGCTGCGGCCGTGTTTGGTTCCGTGAGCGATCATCGTGCCCCCGATGGCACCTCGGAGAAGGAGTTGGACCGGAGTGAGGTCCGAGGCCGGCTTGGTGAACAGACGTGACATGACTTGCTCCATTCGGGTTCTTGTGGCAGCGAGCATAGCTGCTCGCTGCGTCGCGCAATTCGCCCCGCGTGACCCGCCCCGCAATGTGAGATGCGTCAATTCGGGCAGAGGGGGTGACGTACATCGCAGTTTGATCTAACATCACTGTCACCTTTGACCGCACAGCCGTGAGGATTGGCGTCTCTATGCAACATCTGGTGTTCTTGTTACTGGGGTTAGGTAACGGAGCGGTTTTCGGCGCACTGGCGCTGGCGGTCGTCCTCACCTACCGCAGTTCCGGCGTCGTCAACTTCGCGACGGGCGCCATCGCGTTGTACACCGCGTACACATACGCGTTCCTGCGCGAGGGTGAGTTGCTCATCCTGATCCCGGGGCTCCCCAACACGATCGACCTCGGCGGGCCGATCGGGATGTGGCCCGCGATCGCGATCTCGCTCGTGATCGCAGCTGCCCTGGGGCTCGTCCTGTACCTGCTCGTCTTCCGGCCATTGCGGACCTCACCCCTGGTGGCCCGCGCAGTCGCCGCTCTTGGTATCTCCCTCTTGATCGCGGGACTGGTGGCGCAGAAGCTGGGTACCGATCCGGTTTCGGTGGAACCGATCTTCCCGACTGACGTCTGGCAGTCCGGCGAGCTCCAGCTGTCTGCTGATCGGTTCTTCTTCGCGCTGACGATCGTGGTGCTGGCGATCGTGCTGGCTCTGGCCTTCCGCTACACGAAGTTCGGCCTGGCCACTCGTGCGTCGGCCGAGACCGAGCGAGGTGCTTATGTCAGCGGCATCTCGCCCGACCGGATCGCTGCCTACAACTGGATGCTTAGTTCGGCGGTGGCGGGTCTGGCCGGAATCCTGATTGCACCCATCGTCCCGTTGGTGCCGGTTGCTTACACGCTGTTCATCGTCCCGGCTCTGGCCGCCGCGATCCTGGCTCGCTTCGATCTCGTCGTGGTCGCGGTACTGGCTGGTCTGGCCGTGGGTATGCTTCAGTCCGAAGCGCAGTATCTGGCAACCCAATTCGACTGGCTGCCGTCCGTGGGCCTGCCGGATCTTGTGCCGCTGATCCTGATCCTGGCCGTCCTTCTGATCCGTGCGAAGCCGCTGCCGACCCGCGGTGCGATCATCCTGCAGACCCTCGGCAGGGCGCCGAGACCGAACCATGTGGCGTCCACCGCGGTGGTGATGACGATCATCGGGGTCCTGGCGCTCGTGTTGCTCGACGAACGGCTGCGCACGGGGCTGATAGTCAGCTTAGTCATGGCCATCATCGCGTTGTCCTCGGTGGTCGTCACCGGCTACGCGGGTCAGGTCTCCCTCGCCCAGCTGACTATCGCCGGTGTCGCGGGCTTCCTACTCGGGCCGATCGCCAACACGTTCCATCTACCGTTCCCGATCGCCCCTGTCGTGGCCGCGTTGTGTGCGGCTGCGCTCGGCGTACTGATCGGGTTGCCCGCGCTACGGATTCGAGGACTCACCGTGGCCGTGGTGACCCTTGCGATGGCGTTCGCAGTCGAAGCGATCTGGTTCCGTAACGTCGACATCGTCGGAGCCTCGGGGGTCAGGGCGCCCGAACCCAGCCTGTTCGGTTGGGATCTGGGTATCGGACAAGGTCTGGACTACCCGCGGGTCACATTCGGCGTCCTGGTGCTGCTCGTGCTCGTGGGGGTCGCCGTATTCGTCGCCCTGCTCCGGCGGAGTCGGCTCGGCGCCGAGATGCTGGCGGTCCGTGCGAATGAGAGATCCGCTGCGGCTGCCGGTGTCAGTGTCGTCCGCGTGAAGATCCTGGCCTTCGCGATCGGTGCGTTCATCGCCGGCATCGGCGGGTCGCTCCTGGCTTACCAGCAGCAGACCGTGACGTTCAACTCCTATGCCGCGATGGGTGGTGTCGCCCTGTTCGCGACTGTCTATCTGACCGGAATCACCTCGGTGTCCGGCGGTGTGCTGGCCGGCCTCACGGCCGCCAACGGTCTGCTGTTCATCGTCGTCGACGAGCTGTGGTCGGTCAGCGGCTGGTATGTGGTGATCTCCAGTGTGTTGCTGATCTTCACCGTGATCCTGAATCCCGAGGGAATCGTCGGACCGGCCCACACCTTGTTGGCCACGCGCCGCGCAGCGGCTATCCCGGATACGAGCGAGCCGGCAGCGGACGCGGACGCAGGGTCCGATGCCCGGGCAGTGGGGCCGTCGACACGAGCGCGGGTCGTCGATCGGTCGGCGGAGCCTGAACTCGTCCTGGCCGACGTCTCGGTGAAATACGGTGGTGCGGTGGCTCTGTCAGAGGTCTCGCTCGCGATCCCGAAGGGCGCTCTGGTGGGCCTGATCGGTCCGAACGGTGCCGGCAAGACCACGCTGATGGACGCGATCACCGGATTCGCCGAGTACACCGGCGACGTGACACTGGCGGGCGCGTCGTTGAGTGAACTCGCGCCGCACAACCGGATTCGCGCCGGCCTCGGCCGTACCTTCCAGGCCATCGAGCTGTACGACGACCTGAGCGTGACCGAGAACGTCAAGGTCGGTCGCACCGCCGCGGTCCACCGTCCCGACGCCAAGGCCGAACACGGCGACCTCGGTCATCTGTCGGAGGTCTTCGACCTCCTCGGCATCAGCGACATCGCCGAGCGGCCGGCAGGCGAACTGTCGCAGGGACAGCGGCAGCTGGTCTCAATCGCTCGCGCGCTGGCGGGCTCACCCAACCTGCTGCTGCTCGACGAGCCGGCGGGTGGTCTCGACAGTACCGAGAGTCGTTGGCTCGGAGAGCGACTCCGCAAGATACAGGACAGCGGGATCACCATCCTGATGGTCGACCACGACATGGATCTCGTGTTGAACGTCTGCGACGAAGTGCATGTCCTCAACTTCGGCGAACTCATCGCCTCCGGTACTCCGGCGGAGATTCGGGCGAATCGAACCGTTGCCACCGCATACCTAGGAAAAGAGGCTCAGGTCCATGGCTGACGTGAATACGGTCGACACCGTCAACGACTCCGACGCCGCCGTGCCCACGGGAGTCCCGATCCTGGAGTGCCGGGAGGTGACGGCCGGCTACGGCTCGGTCCGGGTGGTGCGCGATGTCGGCTTCTCGCTCCAGGAGGGTTCGGTGCTCGCGATCCTCGGCCCGAACGGGGCGGGGAAATCCACTCTGATGAACACGCTGGCCGGCCTGTTGCCACGCAAGGGAGGGGAGGTCATCGTGGAGGGCAAAGAGCTGCGCAGTGGTCGTCCCGCGGAGGCCAATCGGCATGGCCTGGTGCTGGTTCCGGACGACCGGGCTCTGTTCACCTCGCTGACCGTGCGCGAGAACCTGGCGATCGCCAAACGGTCCGGTGGATTCGGTGTGGACGAGGCCATAGAGCTGTTCCCGGCCCTGGGCAAACGCATCAAGGTCAGCGCGGGGTCTCTGTCGGGTGGCGAGCAGCAGATGCTCGCTGTGGCCCGTGCGCTGACCCAGAATCCGCGGGCGCTGCTGATCGATGAGATGAGCATGGGTCTGGCCCCGGTCATCGTCGAAGAGCTGCTCCCGGTCGTCCGTCGTATCGCCGATGAGACGAATGCTGTCGTGGTGCTGGTGGAGCAGCATGTGCAGCTGGCTCTCGAGGTGGCCGACGAGGCGCTCGTGATCGTGCATGGCGGTGTCCGTCTGCGCGGCCGGGCAAGTGAGATGGCCAAGAATCCGGCACTTCTCGAGCAGGCGTACCTGGGCGAGGCCGTCTGATCTGACCCCGCTCTGCCGGTCACTTCCGCCGTGTGGGGGGTGACTGGCATCGTCGTGTCCGCGGCTGGTGCGGTGAGCGAGTCCGGGCCGGTGAACCGTCCTGGGGCTGGTGGAGGCCGTGATCCCATCGGGAGAATGCCGGTATGGTGCACCGAGGAACTGTGATCCAGAGACGCGTGAGCGGGCTGGCAGGATGTATCACGACCGCCTCACCGAGCACGGTGTGCAGACCGTCGGAGTCACCCGCGAAAACATCGCACGATCACGACCCGGCGCGATGATCGCGCGCCGCGGCACCCCGATCTGGTAGAGCGGGAGCGGCCATCGCCGGCCAGGCCGGATCAGTGGGGGGTGGCTGACCTCACCTGCTGGTGGACCCTGGCAACCACGCGACTCCGGCTTGGCTGGATCGATCGGCACCGGGTAGATCACGGTGGCCTACCGGCGCAGCCCGGACGACGGGAGACGAATGGTGAAATGCGTCGGCCGCCATCCCTTGCGAGGATGACGGCCGACGCCGGGTCGTACTGGTCGGTCAGGGCTCAGGCGCCGGGTGTGTCGTAGAGCGAGGGATCGACGGTCACCTTCTGATAATCGGTGAGTTCGCCGTTCTTGGTCGCCTTGGCGAGGAGGCCGTCGGCGCTGCAGATGTTGGGGGAGATGGGGAGCTGTTCTCCGTTGCACTGGAACATGAGTCCGTTGGTCAGCGGATACTCGGTCGGCGGTGCCGTCTTCATGGCTGCCATGACGGTCTCCGCCGTCGGGTCGGTGACCTTTGCCGCGTTGAGTGCCTTGATCATGCCGAGCATCGGAGCGTAACCGACCGACGAGAGATTCCCGAACTTCGCGCCGTCACCGTACTTGGCGAGAACTGCTGAATAGAGTTGCGAGTCGGGGGCATCCGGGCTCAGATCGAGTGTGGTGGCGACGTTGATGCCCTCGTAGCCGTTGGGGATCGAGCTCCCCCCACCGATCGTCAGGCACCGATCGATCGCGAAGATCGGAGCATTCGGCTTGGTTGTCTTGATCGCCTTGAAGGCGCTGGTGCAGAAGCTGTCGTTACCGATCACGAAGAAGTTGTCGGCGTCACCGCCGGCCGCGCTGATCTGCGGTGTCATGTCTGCGGTGCCCGGCGGGATGCCGACCACACTGAAGTCGAGGCCGGCGTTGCCCCAGATCAGCGATCCGATCTGGCGGGTGGGTCCCTCGGCGCCGGGGACGCCGATGGCGATGCCGACGGTGTTCTTCAGCCCCTCGTCCTTTGCCGCCGTCGCCGAGCTCGCGAAGTAGGCGGTGCCGTTCGTCAGCAAGTACACGCCCGGCGCGCTGAGGCCCTTCTGGGTGGTGCCACTGTGAACCACCAGCGGGATCTTGGCTGGCGACAGGACGTCGATGAGGTGGTCCAGTTCACCTGGAGTGGGACCGACCACGGCGGCGGCACCGGCCTGCACCATCTGGTTGGCGCAGTCGGCGGCGGCGGCGGGTTGAGCCAACGCTTCGCACGACTTGACCTCGATGGGATGACCACCGATTCCGCCGAGGTACTCGTTGGCGTAATCGGCCGCGGCGACGGCGCCACGGATCTCGTCGCTGACGTCGATGGCCTGCGACTTCCCGTCGCTGATGAACCCGATGGTGATCGGTGTACCGGTGGCCTTGTTCGGGGTGCCCAGCACCGACTCATTGGCTGAGGGCTCCGCGGCGGAGTCGCCACCGTCATCCGAGCCGCCACAGGCGACCATGCCCGCGGTGAGGATGACCGACAGGAGGGTCGTGGTGATGAACCGCCGGCCGGTCCTTGATTTCGTCATGCTGTGCTCCTGAGTTCGGGACGAGGGATTCCGCCCGCAGATGGGTTTCTCGACTGAGCGTCGTACCGGACTCCGCGTCGATGGAGGGTGAGTCATAAAAAGTACGGACTGTCAGATGAGACACCTTGATACTGGACTATGGCGCGGGTCACTCCCAGCATTCCCGCCGTATGTTACCTAATCGTTACCGTAGAGTCTGGAATAAAGCGAGCTAGAACCCAGAAAAGCCATTGTCAAGCGAGGATGGTGAGCCCGCTTGAGCATGGTCGGCGTCTGACGGAGTAATGATCACTTCGTCAGAAATATGTGACGATCGTGAGTAGCGATGCGTCGGAGCTACGACAGGCGTGTCGCGAGGTACCTCAGTCCCCGCGGACCACCGCCCTCATCGAATCGACGTCGACGAACTTCACCCGCGGTCGCTTACGCGGCTTGCCCGCGGCCTTCTCCGCCTTGTCGATCAGGGTCCAGCCGGCGAAGTCGACGACTTCGGGTGCTCTCTCGGCCAGGAGTTCCGCGAACGAGTCCGCGTCCTGCGGCGGATCGGCAAGAGCTTCGGCGACGTAATCCTGGAGGAGGAGATCCACGGTGTCGGCTGCACATTTCTTGTTGGTTCCGATGACACCGGACGGACCACGCTTCACCCAGCCGGTGGCGTAGACGCCCTGAACGGGCTCGCCGCCGTGCAGAGTGACGACCCGGCCCTCGACGTTGGAGATGACCCCGCGAGCGTCGTCGAACGGCACTCCGGGGACCGGAACGCCGCGGTAGCCGACCGCGCGCAGCACCAGGGTCGTCTCGATGGCGTCGGTGACGTCGGTGGGAACGGCGACGACTCCGCCGGACTCGGTCAGTTGCAGTTCGTTGCGTGTGATGCTGATCGACTCGACGTGGTCTGTCCCGGAGATCTCGGTGGGGGAGGAGAGGTATCGCAGGACCAGACGTTTCGCCGCGCCTGTGTCGCCGTCCGCGGCAACCCTGCGGGCCAGGGAGATCTTCGCCTTCACCGACGACTCGGTGTCGGCGGCGTCGAGGATGCCCTGCGTGACCGGGTCGATCTCGACGTCATCCGGGTCTATCACGAGGTCGACGCCCGGAAGATGGCGCAGTGCCATCATCTCGGGGTTGGTGTAGCCGGCTTGTGCGACACCGCGGCGGCCGAGGACCACGACCTCGCGGATGTTGCTCGTGCGCAGCACCTCGAGTGCGTGATCGGCTATGTCGGTGCGGTCGAGGTCATCAGGATCGGTGAGCAGAATCCGAGCGACGTCGAGGGCGACGTTGCCGTTGCCCACGATGACGGCGCGCTCGCCGCTCAGGTCATAGGTCCGGTCCGCGTAGTCGGGGTGGCCGTTGTACCAGCCGACGAACTCGGTGGCGGTATGACTGCCCGGGAGGTCCTCGCCGGGGATGCCCAGGCGACGGTCCGACGACGCTCCCACCGCGTAGATGACCGCGTGGTTGTGGGCGAGCAGCTCCTCGTGCGTCAGATCGACGCCGATCTCGACTCCGAGGTGCAGCCTGAAGTTCTTGCGGCGCTCCAGTGTCCGGAAGATGTCGGTGACCGCCTTCGTGCCGGGATGGTCGGGGGCGACCCCTGAGCGCACCAGTCCGTACGGCGTGAGCAGGCGCTCGAACATGTCGACCTGAACGCCCTTCAGCGAGATCAGCTCGGCGGCCGCGTAGAACGCGGCCGGTCCCGAACCGACGATGGCCACGCGCATATCCGAGAAATCCGCTTTGCGCCACAACGGTTTCGGGACGTCGAGTTGTCCGGACTGCAGGGGGTGCTGTTCGAAGTAATCGGCATTGAGCTCGATGAACGGGAGCTCCGGGTCGTCCAGTTCGTCCTCGGCCTTGATCGCGTCGACGGGGCAGGCCTCCACACATGCGCCGCAGTCGATGCATGTCTGCGGGTCGATGTGCAGCATCTCGGTCCGCATGAAGTCCGGTTCGTCAGGCGTTGGGTGGATGCAGTTGACCGGGCAGACATCGACGCACGATGCGTCGTTGCAACAAGCTTGCAGGATCACAAAAGCCACGTGAGTCAACCTCCAATATCTGACAGTTACGTCTAGTTTGATCGTGAGTGTGTGCCTCTGTCAAGGGATGACCGAGCCGCTCTCGACTGGGTTCGGTATTTGATCTAACGTCTGTGTCACTATTGATCGGTGGGCGGCGCGCGGGCGGGCCACCCACCGCGTACGGACGAGGAGTGACATGACCGAACAGAACCGCTTGGTGGTGTGCGCGAGCCACAGCCCCGGCATGGAGCGCGACACCGATCTGGTCTTCGGAACGGAGTTCCGGGCGGGTCTGGCCGAGGCACGCGCCGTGGTAACCGAGTTCGACCCCGACTTCGTGGTGTTGTTCGGTGGCGACCACCGGCGGGCTTTCCGCCACATCGTCCCGACCTTTGCCGTCGCGCTGTCGGCCTCGATACTTCCCGAAGGCGGCCACGCGGAGGGTCGCCTGGACGTTCCGGCTGACATCGCCGCCGAGCTCGGCGCCCATCTGCTCGACTCGGAGTTCGACATCTCGATCTGTCGGGAGGTCGGCCTCGACCACGCGTTCGCGCAACCGCTACGAGATCTGACCGGAGACCTGAATGCGTACCCGGTCATCCCGCTACCCATCAACTGTGCGACCGGGCCGCTGCCGTCGGCTGCGCGGGTCCTGTCGTTCGGCGACGCGGTCGGACGGTTTCTCGACACGATCGACGCGCGCGTGCTCGTCGTCGGGACCGGCGGACTGTCGCACTCGCCGCCGAGCCTGGAACTCGATGCCTTCGACATCAGCGACGAGGAGCGGCGGCGCGTGATCACCGAGGGCGCCGCGGCCGCGCGGAAGAAGATCAAGCCCGAGTGGGACAGGGCCTTCCTGGATGCGCTGGCCGAGTGGGATGGTGCCGAACTCGCCGCACTCACCGACGACGCGCGTGCGCAGGCCGGCGTCGGCGCCAACGAGGTGCGAACCTGGCTCGCAGCGGGCGCCGCCGGCGGCGGGAAGCCGCTGCACACCGTCGCCTACCAGCCGGTCGAAGAATGGATCACCGGCATGGGTCTCGTCGTATCGCGTTGACCTGCGCCCGGCGACCGACACGATGAGGGGGTGGAGCCCCTGGCGCATCGCTACCAGGGGTCTCTCGCGACAGCCTCAGTTCGGCCGTCCGGACAGGTGGTCCGTCCGCCCGGAGGACGCGACCGGTCAGCGGCCCTGCCAGACCGGGGCGCGCCTCTCCGCGAATGCGCGCGGGCCCTCCTTGGCATCCTCGGAGCCGGCGACTGCGGGCAGTGCCGCGTTCGTCATCTCCCAGCCGACTGCTTCCTGAGGACGATCGCCACTCTCGTTCTGCGCCAGGGCGATTCGCTTGGTGGCGGCAACCGCGAGCGGCGCGTTGCCGGCGATCGTCGCAGCGAGCGCCAGCGCGGTGTCGAGAACGTCGGCCGCGGGCACCACCCGGTTGACCAGATGCAGGTCGAGTGCCTGGGCCGCGGTGATCGACTCGCCCGTCAACAGTAGTTCCATGGCGACCGCCGGCGGGAGTTTCGCGGCGAGACGGAACGCGCCGCCTGCTCCGGCGATCAGCCCGCGGGTCACCTCCGGCAACCCGAACACCGCGGTGTCGGCCGCAACGACCAGATCGCTGGCGAGTACCAGTTCGGTGCCGCCGCCGAGCGCCGGTCCGTTGACAGCCGCGATCGTGGGCTTGCTGATCGCCTGTCCGACGTATCCGGCCAGGCCCCACTTCTCGCGTCCGGGCGGGATCACAGCTTCCCCGCGCATGATCGCCTTCAAGTCGGCGCCGGCACAGAACGCCTTGTCGCCGGCTCCGGTGAGCACGACTGCGCGAACGTCGGGATCCTTGTCTGCTTCTGCCAGGGCATCCCCCACCAGAATGCACATCTCGGCGTTCACGGCGTTACGCGCCTGCGGGCGGTTCAGCGTGATGAGCAAGACGTGGCCGCGGCGCTCGATCAGCGCGGGGGCTTCGGCAGTCACGGTCATGATCAATTCCTCCAGGATCGGTAGTACGGACAACGGTTGACGATCAGGCCCAGACGTCCGCGGTCTCGGCCGGACGGCGAGGCGGTGGCGTCGGTAGTGCAGGCGACGTCCGTGAGAACGCCGGTGCCGGTGCGGGTTGGGTGACCCCGCCGATCGCGGTGAACACACCGCGACCGACCATGTGCGCATCGGTCTCGGCTTCGGCGAACGTCAGCACCGGGGTGACACACGCGTCGGTCCCGGCGAACATCGCGGCCCACTCGTCCCGTGTCCGCGAACCGAAGCGTTCGGTGAAAATCGTGCGCATCCGCGGGAAACCGGCCGGGTCTCGCTGCTCGCCCACCTCGAGCGGATCGATACCGAGTACGGCGAGGAGCTCCGAGAAGAACTGCGGCTCCAAGGCGGCGACCGCGACGTACTTCCCGTCAGCACACTCGTAGGTGTCGTAGAACGGCGCGGACCCGTCGAAGACGTTGACGCCGCGATCGTCTGACCACCGACCCGCGCCACGCATGGCCCACAAGAGGTGCCCGAGCATGGGGGCGCCGTTCACGATCGCGGCATCGACGACCTGGCCTCGACCCGACGACTGTCGCTCGACCAGGGCCGCGACCAGCCCGATCACCAGAAACATCGAGCCGCCGCCGAAATCGCCGAACAGGTTCAGCGGCGGCACCGGGCGTTCACCCGGCCGGCCCACGGCGTGGAGCAGCCCGGTCATGGCGATGTAATTCAGGTCGTGCCCGGCTTCGGCGGCACGCGGACCAGTCTGTCCCCATCCGGTCATCCGGCCGTAGATCAGTCGCGGATTGAGCTCGGCGACGTCGTCGGGTCCGAGGCCCATCCGCTCCGCCACGCCCGGACGGAACCCCTCGATCAGGATGTCGGCTCGCTGAACGAGCCCCCGGATGTCACGCAGGTCCGCCGCGTCCTTCAGGTCGGCCTCGACGATCGTCCGACCTCGAAGTCCGGCCGCGGCGGGGCGATCCGGGGCCAGCGAGCCACGACGCTGGACGCGGACGACGTCCGCGCCCAGATCGCCGAGCAACATCGCGGCGTGCGGCGCCGGTCCGACACCTGCTAGTTCGAGTACGCGAATCCCGCCGAGCGGTCCGCGCGCCGAAGTTGCGCCGTCAGTCACTCGAGGGGAGTGGCTTGGCGCTCTTGACGTCCAGCAGCTTCCCGTCCAGCGACAGGCTTCCGGTGCCGGGCTTGGTCACCAGGATCTCGACGGTGTCGTCGGCGTCGACGTAGCGTTTGCCGATCTGGGTGCCGCCGTCGAGGCCCGCGGCGGGGCTGAGCCCGGCCACCGGTGACTGCGTCACATCGATCATCGGCTGACCCCCGCAATCGAGTGCTGCCTCGCCTGCCGGCGCCTTGATGATGATGACCTGGGTGCCACAAACCTGGCTTTGTAGACGACTTCCGGTCTTGAACACGGTGTCTCCGTTCTCTTGCTGATCGGATCAGGTGGTGTGCACGCGCTACGCGTGTGCGGTCGCAGGACGATCGACGATGTCCTCGACGACTTTCTTGCGCAGTATCTTTCCGGTCGCGGTTGCCGGGAGGTCGTCGAGGAAGACCACCCTGTCCGGTGTCCGGGAACCACGGAGGCGCTCGCGTACGTAGGTGCGCAGTTCGTCGTGGTCGGGCGAGGAGCCCGCCTCGACGACCACGGCGGCCACGATGGCCTCACCCCAATGAGCATCGGGCACACCGACAACCACCACCGAATGGACCGCGGGATGCTGTACGAGTACGTCTTCGATCTCGGCGGGTGCAATGTTCTCGCCGCCACGGATGATGGTGTCGTCGTTGCGCCCCACGATGAACAGATACCCGGCGGAATCGGTGTATGCGAGGTCCTTTGTGGGAAACCAACCTTCGGCGTCGAGGACCGACCCGGCCCCCATGTACTCACCGGAGACCTGCGGTCCACGTACCCACAGCTCGCCTTGCTCGCCGTCGGCCACCGGGAGGCCGTCGGGGCCACGCAACTGGATCTCGATCCCGGGCACCGGCCGGCCGACGGAGCCCAGGCGTGCCTGGACGTCGCGATCGTCGCTCTCCATGGCCGCGCGATGGTCGTCGGGACCGAGAAGGGCAATGGTCGAACTCGTCTCGGTCAGTCCGTACGCATTGACGAAGCCCGCCTGGGGGAACGCGCGTAGCGCTGCTTCGAGGGTGGGGCGCGGCATCCGTGCCCCACCGTAGGACAACGATGCGAGAGCGGGAAGGTCGGCCGGCGCACCCGCGAGGGCATCGACGATACGGTCCAGCATCGTCGGCACGACCATCGCCGAGGTGGCGCCCTCGCGGCGGGCGAGTTCCACCCACCCGTGTGCGTCGAACTGGGGAAGATAGATCATCCGCCGGCCCGCGTAGACGTTCGTCAGGATCGTGCCCATCCCGGCGATGTGATAAGGCGGAACGCTGATCAGCGCGCCCTCGTTGTCCGCTGCGGAGCCGTATTCCACTGTGCTCATGACGTAGCTCAGCAGATGGCTGTGTCGCAGGATCACACCTTTGGGGGCGGAGGTGGTCCCGCTGGTGAACAGGACGATGGCCGGATCGTCGGGGTCGACGTTCGCGGCCGGCAGGGGGTCGGCGGCAGCGGCCCGCGCGGCCGTCGCGAACTCCTCGGTGGTCGTCACGTTGTGATCCGACGACAGTTCGGACACGTATCTCGGGTCTGCCACGACCAATGGAGAGCGGGTGCGCGCGATCAATTGCTCGAGTTGCGCGGCGGCCAGGCGGTAGTTCACCGGGACGAACGGGACATCGGCATGGGCCGCGGCGAACAGCAGCACCGGGAGTTCGAGTCCGGATTCCCCGAGGAAGACGACGTTCTCGGCGCCTGCCTGCGTGATGACGGTCGCTGCGCCGGTGACCAGTTCACCGAATTCGGCGTAGGTCAGGGAGGCTCCGTCGACGGTGATGGCCGTCTTGTCGGGGTTGCCCGACAAGGCCATGTCCAAGATCAGCGAGATGCTCATTCAAGACTTCCAAATCTCTCGTGTGAATGACGTGGGTCACTCCTGCACGGAACCATAGTAGATCATCTGACACCCTGTCCATGCAATGGCCGAGCCGAGTCCCTGACGCGGATGCGGCGAATATTTGCCCAGTTCAGAATCCATCATCGCAAGATGGGGGTGCCGAAGCCTGCTCGGTCCGGCCGCGATCGAGCGAGTCTTGAATATCGGTGATCTGACATCTAGGGTCAGTTTCGAACGTCGACAGGCCCGACGAGTTCGCAATCGAAAGGTGGCCGAGATGGCGCTTGCCATATCCTCCGAACACATTGACCTGGCCGACGCCGCCGTCGGCCATCTCGCGCGGCACGGTGTGCGTGCGGCTGCGCGGGCCTCTCTGGACGGGGCTGTCGAACTCGAGACCTTCTGGTCGAGCACTGCAGACCTCGGTTGGCTCGGCTTGCACCTACCGGAAGAGTACGGGGGCTCAGGCTACGGCATCGCCGAATTGGCCGTTGTCCTCGAGGCGATGGGGCACGAGTTGGCTCCCGGCCCGTTCCTGTCGACCGTGGTCGCGTCGGCCGTGATCGCTCACGCGGGCGACGAGGATCTCCGCGCCGAACTCCTCCCGGGTCTCGCCGACGGTTCCACGACAGGCGCTGTGGGGCTCGCCAATGGATTGTCCCGCGACGCCGACGGTCTGATCAGCGGCCAGGTGCGCGCGGTGTTGTCGGCACCTGAGGCAGACCTCCTCGTGCTTTCCCTCGGCGACGACCTCGTCGTGCTCGACAAGGCCACAGCCGGCGTCGAGGTCGCGGCGGCCGAGGCCCTCGACACCACTCGCGGTATCGGCACGGTGTCGCTGACCGCAGTCGCGGTCCCGACCAACCGTGTTCTGCGCAGCGCGAGTCGGGCGGGCCGCAGTGTCCTTCGCGTCCTGGCCGCCGCAGAGGCGATCGGCGGCGCGCTCGCGTGCCTCGAGATGGCCACCGATTATGCGAAGGTCCGCGAACAGTTCGGACGGTCCATCGGGTCATTCCAAGCGGTCAAACACCACTGCGCCAACATGCTCATCGCCACCGAGGCGTCGATCGCGGCCACCTGGGACGCGGCGCGTGCGAGTGACATCGACGGCATCTGGTTCGCCTCGGCGGTCGCTGCCGCGTACGCGGGCCCGGCCCAACTGGGCAATGCCCGGATGAACATCCAGCTGCACGGGGGCATCGGGTTCACCTGGGAACACGACGCCCACTTGTACTTACGCAGGGCGACCACCGTGGCCGCGATTCTGACCGACGGCGTCGATCCGCTCGCCGACATCGTCGATGCGTATCGTGCGGGGCAGGCGCAGGGCGCGTCGTTCGACCTGCCACCAGAGGCCGAGGAGTTCCGCGCGGCTGCACGCGCCGAGGCGCAGGCCGTACGATCCCTGCCCGAGGGGCAGCGCCGTGACCACCTGGTCGACAGCGGATACCTCGTGCCGCACTGGCGTAGGCCCTGGGGACGCGAGGCCGGAGCGATCGAACAACTGGTCATCGAGGAAGAGTTCGAGGGTATCGACCTGCCCGATCTCGGGATCACGGGTTGGGTCAATCTCACCATCGCGCAGGTGGGTTCGGATGATCAGCGAGAGCGGTGGATCGAACCGGTACTTCGCGGTCGCGACCAGTGGTGCCAGCTGTTCAGCGAGCCCGGCGCGGGTTCGGATGCTGCTGCTGTCCGGACCGTCGGCAAGAAGGTCGACGGCGGTTGGCGCGTGACCGGCCAAAAGGTCTGGACCAGTGTCGCTCTCGAATGTCAGTGGGGCCTCGCGACCGTCCGCACCGATCCGGACGCCTCGAAACATGCGGGTGTGTCGATGATGGCGATCGACCTCTCGTCCGAGGGAGTCCAGATTCGTCCGCTCCGCGAGATCACCGGTGAGGCGCTGTTCAACGAGGTCTTCTTCGACGACGTGTTCGTTCCCGATTCCGATGTGGTCGGGGAGGTGGGCGAAGGATGGAAGGTCGCCCGGGCCACTTTGGGCAACGAGCGGGTTTCCATCGGCGGCGGCAGCGGTTCCATCGACTTCGGCGTCGCGGAACTGGTCAAGTTGCTGGACGGGACCGGCGCCCGTGACGCGGAGCATCGGGTCGGCGAGATGATCGCCGAAGCCCACACACTGCGTCTCCTCAATCTCCGCCAGGCCGCCCGAGCGGTCATCGGTGCCGGACCAGGACCCGAGGCGAACGTCACCAAGCTGATCAAAGCCGAACACTCGCAACGAATCACCGAGCTGGGCATCGACCTGGCCGGTACCGCCGCGGTCACCGGAAACACTCCCGGCCTCACGTACGCCTACCTGTTCGCGCGTTGCCTGACCATTGCCGGCGGCACGTCTGAGATCATGCGCAACACCATCGCCGAACGTCTGCTGGGCCTGCCGCGCGAACCATCGGTTCGATGACCCCCTCCTTGCCGCTCGTCGGTATCACGGTCATCAGTCTCGAGCAGGCGGTGGCTGCGCCGTATGCCACTCGTCAGCTGGCCGACCTCGGCGCGCGGGTCATCAAGATCGAGCGCCCCGGGGTCGGGGACTTCGCCCGGGGTTACGACGAGACGGTGCACGGGGATTCGAGCTACTTCGTCTGGCTCAACCGGTCCAAGGAATCGTTGACGCTCGACCTCAAGAGCGAGGTCGGGCAGCGGATTCTGCGCGAACTGCTCGCAGATGCGGACGTGTTCATCCAGAATCTCGGTCCGGGGGCAGTGCGCCGGATGGGTTTGGGTGCCGACGACCTCGAAGCCTCGCATCCCGGTCTGATCGTCTGTGAGATCACCGGTTACGGAGAGGGGCCGTGGCAGTCGCGGAAGGCCTACGATCTGCTCGTCCAGGCCGAGGCCGGTCTGATCGCGGTGAGCGGGACCGAGGACGAGGCCGCCAAGGCGGGGATCTCCGTGGCCGACATCGCGGCCGGGACCTTTGCCTATTCGGGTATCCTCGCCTCGCTGTACACGAGGGCGACGACGGGCCGCGCGCCCGCCGTTTCGGTGTCGCTCTTCGAGGCCCTCGCGGAGTGGATGGGTTCCCCGATGTACTACTCCCGGTATGGAGGCACCGCTCCGCGTCGGACCGGAGCCAGGCATGCGACGATCGCGCCGTATGGTCCGTTCACCGCCGGTGATGGCGGTATCGTCCTGCTCGCCGTCCAGAATCAGCCCGAGTGGCAACGACTTTGTGCGGAGGTCCTCGGCCTGCCGGAGTTGGCGGATGATCCCAGGTTCACCAAGAACCCCCTGCGCGTGCTCAACCGGGAGGAACTGGAGGCGATCATCACCGCCGCGATCCAATCCCTCACGGCGGACGAGCTGGAAGACAAGCTCGAGGCCGCGGGTATCGCCAACGCCCGGACGAACACCATGGTGCAAGTGTGGGACCATCCGGTGCTGGCCGAACGCAAGCGGTGGCGCACCGTGCGCACACCCGGCGGACAGATCGGTGCGTTGTTACCGCCGGCTGATCTGAGGGGGGTCGATCCCCGGATGGATCCTGTTCCGGCACTGGGCGAACACAGCGAGAAGATCTTGGGGGAACTGGGCGTGGACGCGGCGACGATCGATCAGTGGCGGCACGCGAACATCGTGTGAGGCAGCGGTGAGCTGTGGCGGTTGCCTCCCGGCGCGCCCTACCCCATCGCAGACAACAACGGATCGAGTCGCTCGCCGGTGAGCGACTCGATCCGTTTGTTGTGTGGTCGTCAGGGTCCTATTTGGGCTGGAACCGCAGCGCTCCGTCGATGCGAATGACCTCGCCGTTGAGGTAGTCGTTCTTCGCGATGTGCTCCACCAGGGCGGCGTACTCTGACGGGCTACCCATCCGAGATGGGTAAGGAACCGTTGAACCCCAGTACTTTTCGGCCTCCTCCCGTTCCATCTTGAAGGCCGGTGTGAAGAAGGTGCCCGGTGCGATGGCCATCACGCGGATGCCCTGCTTGGTGAGGTCGCGCGCGGCAGGCAGCGTCAGACCGACGACGCCGCCCTTGGCCGCGGAGTAGGCGGTCTGTCCGATCTGACCTTCGAACGCGGCGATGCTCGCGGTGTTGACGATGACACCACGGTTGCCGACCTCGTCGGGCTCGTTCTTGGCCATCGAGGCGGCGCCGAGTCGCAGGACGTTGAAGGTCCCGTTGAGGAACAGATTGACGTACCACTGGAACTGTTCGAACGAGGCCGGCTCACCGTCGCGACCGACCACGCGTGACGCGCCAGCGGACCCGCCGTGCGCGTTGACGACTATCCGAAGGGGCGCAAGCTCGTTGGCGACCGCGAGGGCCGCGTTGACACTGCTCTCGTCGAGCACGTCGGTGCTGACGTAGCGCACGTGGTCACCGAGTTCGACTTCGAGGGCCTTGCCTTTCTCATCGTTCAGGTCGGCGATGACCACGGACGTACCCGCGGCGGCCAGGGTGCGAACCGTGGCCTCTCCGAGACCGCCGGCGCCACCGGTGACGAGCGCGGATGCGCGACTGATATCCATCTGAAGCTTCCTCTCCTGCTGCGGCATTCGGTCGAATGCCGATCAGACCACCCGTAATGAGTTCCCTCAAAGATGACATAGTCGTCAGAAGTAGTCAATGACGGACGGGTCCCAGGCTTCAGATGTCGTGTAAAGCAACGCTTCTGGCGAAGCAACTTTCCGACCATGGGTCAGAAGAGCACCGACGAGTCCGGTCTCAGGGGTCAGGCCAGATGGCTGAAGAATCCGCGCCGGATGCACGCGATCAGGAGATCGGCGGTCTCGTCCTCCGACAGCGGAGGTGACTGTTCCCGCGCGGCCTGCGGAATTCTGGCGACCAGTGAGCGGAAGATGATGGCCGCGACCACGGGGTCGAACGGATAGTCACGTCGCGTCGCGACGAGGTCGGCCACCATCGCCGCATCCATGGCCGCCTGCCCGCAGACGCCGAGTTGACCCACGATGTCGTTGTCCGTGGTCTGCTCGTTCCACSCCCCGATCGAACCCGAGTAGCGCCTCATGAAATCGTCCAGGCTGCGGATCCAGGCACGGAGCTCTGTGGTGTCCGGGTCGGTGAGATTGATCTTGCTCAGGCGCTCGGCGTGATCTATCGCCAGATCGGCGGCTTCGATGCTGATGGCGACCAGGAGGTCCTGCTTCTCGCTGAAGTACTTGTAGAACGTCCCGCGGGCGAGTCCGGCCTCTTCTACGATGTCGTCGACGCTCGTACGGTGATATCCCTTGAGCTGGAACTGCTTCGCGCCGGCATCCACCAGAGTGCGCACGGTGTTGATCGCACGCTTGCTCAGATTCGCGGTCCGGTCCTCGACGGACAGGCCGACGGTCGAAGGCAGCGGAGGCACCTCGATGACCACGTCCTCGGGCGGCGTCTCCAGAGGAATGCTGTTGAGGACGGACGACGGGGTCTCGGGGAACAGCAACAACTGCAGGTAGACAGACAGCGAGTCGACCACCGCCTGGGTGTCTCGACCGTAGGTGCGATCAGTGGCGAGGAACAGGTTGATGCGGTGCACGATCGCGATCATCGCCATCGCGGCCACCCGCGGTTCGATTCCCTGCAGGTCCGAACGCTCGAGCCTGTCGGTGACCAGCTTTGTGTAGGCCGACATGAAAGTGTCGATCTGCGGCCGGACGGAGGTGTCGGACATGGCCACACTCGTCCACTGCACGAACATCGTGGAGTATCGGTCGAAGACCCAGCTCCACTCGCCGAGCCACCAGTTGAGGTTGTCGAATCCGACCTTGGTCGGGCCCAGCGGGCCGATACGCCGCGCGACCCGGAACAGAGCCCGCCCGCACACATCCAGGAGTTCGAGGAAAATCTCGTCCTTGCCGGGAAAGTACTGGTAGAGCGTGGCCCTCGAGATGTCGGCCTCTTTGGCGATGGCGTCCACGGAGGTGTTGAAGAAGCCCAGCCGGCCGAACAGATCCAGGGAGACCTCGACGATCTTGGTGCGTGTGTTCGCGCCCCGGCTGCCCACCTCGGGGCTCGACGGGCCATAGCTGGCCCTGCGCGTTATCGGCGTTGCATCTGACATGGGAGTTCAGCCTAACCGCTGATCGCCACAGCGGACGACCGACCGTCCCGAAACGGCACGATCGTCTTCGTCACGCTGCCACATGTGGTACGACGAAATCGGCCGATCCGGCGATGGCGACCGCGCCATTCTGCCGGGTGCACGTCAACTCGACGGCGGCAATGGTCTCGCCGCGGGCGTTCTCGGTGATCGCGGTGACCGCGCCGGTGCAGGTCAGGACATCGTCCGGCCATACCTGTTCACGGAACCGCACACCGTAACGGCGTACGTTCTCGGCCCCGAGCCAGTCGGTCGCAAAGGTCGCGAGCAACGCGGACTGGTGCATTCCCTGCGAGAACACGGACGGGTTCCCGGCGCTGCGTGCCATGGTGTCGTCGTAGTGCATCGGGTTCAGGTCCCCAGAGGCTCCCGAGTACCGGACGAACATCTGACGGGTCAGCGGTCCGAACTGTCGAGGCGTGGCGGTGCTTCCGACGGTGAGGGCGGTCATCGGGTTGCTCCTCGGGCAGCGCGTTCGATGAAAGTTGCGGTGGCCTGGGCGACCAGATCACCGGTTCGGTCCCGGAACTCGGTTCTCACGACGGCGAATCGCATCTGACCTCCCCGCTTGCCGGGCTTCTCGTATCGGTCGACGATGCGCTCCTGCGCGATCAGGACGTCGCCGACCCTGGGGGGAGGGCCGACGAACGTGTACTCCTGCTCGCCGTGTAGCAGTCGTCTGCGGTCGAAACCGACGTTGATCCGTACTCCCGCCGGTGCCCACTGCGCGGCGTTGACGAGAAATGTCGGTGGGATGATCGCGTCGGGTCCCTGATAAGCGGGGTTGTCCGACTGCATCGCGGCGGCGAACTCGCGGATCTTGCCCTGTTCGATCACCATCTCCCAGGGTTGGCCGGTGGTGCCGACCGGCGACGGTTCAGGCGGTTCGCTGTTGGTCATCTGGTTCTCCAGTGCTCAGTTCGGTGAGATATCGGTCCACGAGTCCGACGACGGTGGTGGGATACCTGCGGGCGATCTCCATGTCGAGACCGTCTCTGGCCAGCAGGATGGCGAGACGGTTGTTGATGAGCGACAGCACAAACGCTGCCAGCAGTTTGTAGTAGCCGATGTCGCCGTCGACTCGTCCGCCGAGTTCGACGTATCGACGGAGAGTCGCTTCGCTGTCGAGGATACCGGCGGGGCGGATGAAACCGAGTGCTTCACAGAGGAATTCCTCGAACATCAGCCACCAACCCAGATCGATCTCGGGGGGTCCGGTGGTTGCGGTCTCCCAGTCGAACAATGCGGCGACCGACATGTCGTCGGCGAAACACATGTTCCCGACACGAGCATCACCCCACACCACGCCTTCGCGGTCGGTGGTCGGCGCCCCGGTCATGATGGCATCGAACGCGCGCGCCAGGGTCTCCGCGCCGACGGCGAGATCGGGGCGAGCCCACTCGTACCAACGTCGGAGGTTGTCGAGATAGCGGGCGAGCCCGGTCGACCCGGTCGCGGAAGCTTCGCGCAGGAAGTCCAGCACGTCCGGGTCGTCCACCTGATGGACGGCCACCAACGACTCGATCGCGTTGTCGTAGAGGAGTTCTCGCTCGGGAGTCGAGAGCTCGGTGGTCCAACCACGCTTGTGCCAGCTCGGCACGTCCGAAGGCGTGCGGCCACGGACACGTCGCATCAGATAGAAGGGGGCGCCGAGGATCGAGGAATCGCGTTCGATGCACACGATCTCCGGAACCGCGACGCGCGCCGTCCGGCCCAGCCGTTTCATGATCTCGGCCTGGCGGGGTGCGTCCGGAGTGGTGAACAACTGGTGGTCCGATGCCTGCATCCGCAGTACGAGGTCCGCGCGTCGCCGGTTTCCGGCCGGGTCCGTCCACGTCGCGGTCAGGAATACCGTCTTGCCCGAATAGCCCGCATCCGGCGCCGAGAGATCCGAGATCTCGAAGTCGGTGCCGTCGGGTGCGATGCGCGGGGGAAGCCAGGAGTCGAGAACCTCGCGTGCATCGCCGCCGAGGTCACCCCGGGTCGGTGTGTAGACCATACGAATTCCATTCCTCCGGCCCGGGCGCCGCCGCGAAACTCGGACTGCCACGCCCTTTCATAAAGTGACCAACACTGTCAGAATAGGCCCATGACCGACGAAAAAGCCAACTTTTCGGGGATCGCGTTCGATCCTGCGCTCGGGACCGGGCGACCGCCTCGGCCGGCGGTGGGTGCGTACACGCTTCCAGGGCGCGTACCGGATCCCCGGCCGGTGATCGGCCAGGCGGTCGAGGCCGAGCGCCTGGGCTTGAGCACACTGTGGCTCAGCGAGCGGTGGGGCACGAAGGATTTCGGTGTCATCGCCGGGTCGATCGGCCAGGTCACGGACACGATCGAGATCGCCTCGGGGATCACTCATTTCCAGTCCAGGCATCCGGCGATGCTCGCTTCGATGGCGATGACGGCCCAGGCGATGTCGAATGGACGGATCGTCATCGGGATCGGCCGCTCGGTCGACGCGATGTGGCGTGCGGTCGGGCTACCCCCATCCACGAATGCCTCGATCGTCGACTCGGCCGAACTGTTCCGACGGCTGTGTCGCGGCGAGAAGGTCACATACGACGGACCGGCCGGCAGATATCCCTCGCTACGCCTGGCCGATGTTCCGGACCAGCCGGTTCCGCCGTTGGTGTTCGCCGCGATCGGCCCCCGGGGGCTCGGCATCGCGGGCCGGTACTTCGACGGGGTGCTGTTGCACCCGTTCCTGACACCGGAGGCCGTCGCCCGATCGGTCCGGGTCGTCCGTCAGGCGGAGAAGGATGCGAAACGCGCCTCCGGCAGCGTGCGGATCTACGCCACCGTGGTCGTGGCCTCCGGCCTCGACCCCGCCGAGGAACTGGCCGTGATCGGTGGCCGTGCGGTGACGTACTACCAGATCCCGGGGTTCGGCGAGCAGCTGGCGAAGGTCAACGGATGGTCGGTCGAGGATCTGGACGCGCTCCGTGCGCATCCGCACCTGCGCGGTGTCCGGGGGGCGGCGGATTCGGTTCGGACACGCGAACAGCTCACCGAGGTGGCGTCCTCGCTACCCGAGGAATGGATCCGGTCGGCGTCCGCGGTGGGTTCGGGGACCGAATGCTGGCGGACATTCGATCGGTACCGCGATGCCGGCGCCGACGAACTGGTTCTGCACGGTAGTACGCCCGATCAGCTCGGACCGCTGTTCGGCAGCGCCGAGGGCGCGGTACCGTCGTTGGTCTAGGGTGACATTACTGCCAGAAATACGGACGGGCCGATGGGTGATCACGACATCGTGGCTGCCACGCTCGCAGAGCACAGTGAGAGGTTGTACGTGTACGAATTCGAAGGCATGTACGTATCGGGAAAATGGAGTCCGACATCGGGGCCGCCGATCGAGGTCCGTTCGCCCGCCGACGGCGAATTGCTCGGACGGGTCGGCGAGGCGACCGCGGCCGACGTCGCCGTCGCGGTCGAGGCCGCCCGGACGGCGCTCGAGCATGGCCCGTGGCAGTCCAGCACCGCCGCCATCCGCGCACAGGCGATCACCGCCCTGGCCGATGCGATCGGAGCACGGACGAAAGAGTTGGCCGACGTCGTCTCCGCCGAGGTCGGGTCACCACGGAAGTGGACGACCTTCGGGCAACTGGCCACCGCCCTCGGGGTCTACCGGGCCTGTGCGGCGATCGTCGAGGACTACGAGTTCGAGGAGAGACGCCCGTCGGCGACGGGTGGCGAGGTTCTGGTGCGTCGACTCCCGGTCGGTGTGGTGGGAGCGATCGTGCCCTGGAACGCACCGTTGTTCACCGCCGCGTTGAAGATGGCTCCGGCGCTGGCCGCCGGGTGCACGATCGTCCTCAAGCCGTCACCGGAGGCACCGCTCGCCCTCTCGATGCTGGCGGAGTGCATCGAGGAAGCCGGTATCCCGGCGGGGGTGATCAACATCGTCTCCGGTGGTGTGGCCACGGGAGCGGCGCTCGTCGCCCACCCTGGTGTGGACAAGATCAGCTTCACCGGATCGACCGCTGCCGGAAAACAGATCGGCGCCGCGTGTGCGCAGGACGTCCGTCGAGTGACCCTCGAATTGGGAGGCAAGTCGGCCGCTGTCGTGCTGGACGATGTCGTGGTCGACGCCACCCTCATCAACGGACTGGTCACCGGCGTGATGGCCAACAACGGGCAGATCTGTGCCGCGCAGACGCGGATCCTGCTGCCGCGCAGTTGCTACGACGAGATCCTCGAGCCGTTTGCGGCAGCAGTCTCGGCGATGCGCATCGGTGATCCAGCAGAACGTGACACCGAGGTGGGACCGGTCATCAACGCGGCGTCCCGCGACAGAATCGAGAACGCGGTGGCGGGCGCGGTCGACGCCGGTGCTCGCCTGGTCGCCGGCGGTACCCGCCCTGACGGTTTCGACAGCGGTTCGTATGTCAGCCCGACTGTGCTGGCGGACGTCGACAACGACATGGCGATCGCCCGTGACGAGTTGTTCGGGCCGGTTGCGGTGGTCATCGCCTACGACGACGAGAACGACGCGGTCGCCGTGGCCAACGACTCGGAGTACGGACTCGCGGGTGCGGTCTGGTCGGCGGATCCGGTGCGGGCAAGCCGGGTGGCGGCGCGTATCCGAACCGGTTCGGTGTCGATCAACTCAGCGGCGCCACTGGACTTCGGGAGTCCCTTCGGTGGTTTCAAGAAATCAGGTATCGGACGCGAGGGTGGCCCGGAAGGCATTGCGGCATACCTCGAATCGCAATCGATCATCCTCTGACGTCTCGTCGGAACGTAGTGTGGAAGGACAATAAATGGAGACCAAGGCCGCGGTTCTGTGGGAGCGCAACACAGCTTGGCAGATCGAGACCATCGAACTCGATGCCCCGAAAGAACAAGAGGTGCTCGTCGAGCTGCATGCCTCGGGGATGTGTCACTCCGACGAGCACATCGTGACCGGCGACATGCCGTTCCGGTTGCCCTGTATCGGCGGGCATGAGGGTGCGGGTGTGGTGAAACAGGTCGGCTCCCACGTGTCGTGGCTACAGCCGGGCGACCACGTCGTGTTCGGATTCATCCCGTCCTGTGGACGGTGCCCGTCGTGTTCCAACGGGCATCAGAACCTGTGCGATCTGGGTGCCAAGATCTACAGCGGGAACCAGATCCAGGACGATACGGCGCGCCATCACACCAAGGGGGAGGACCTCGCGCTCGCCTGTGGCGTGGGTTCTTTCGCCCACCACACGGTGGTCAACGAGGCGAGCTGCATCAAGATCGAACCGCACCACCCCCTGGACCGCGCATGCCTACTCGGTTGCGGATTCATCACCGGATGGGGATCGGCGGTCTACACCGCCGACGTCCAGCCCGGCGAGAACGTCGTCGTCGCCGGGGTCGGGGGCATCGGAGCCGCGGCGGTCCAGGGGGCGAAGCTCTCCGGGGCGCGGACGGTCACCGTCATCGATCCGTCGGAGTACAAGCGGGAGATCGCACTTCGGATGGGTGCCACACACGTGGCCGAATCGTGGGAGGACGCCCGGGGTGTGGTCGCGGAGGCGACGTGGCACCGGGGAGCCGACAAGTTCATCTGCGCCATGGGCGTGGGCGAGGGACGTCTGGTGGCAAAGGCCCTGGCGATGACGGCCAAGCGCGGGCGGCTCATCGTCACCAACATCCACCCGATGCTCGAGCGCGAGATCTCGGTGAACCTGATGGACCTCACCCTGCAGGAGAAGCAGATCGTCGGCAGCCTGTACGGTTCGGCCAATCCGCGCGCCGACATCCCGAAGGTTCTGGAATTGTGGAGCGGTGGGTTCGTCGACCTCGACGCGATGGTCACACGCAGCTACCCGCTCGAGGGCGTCAACGACGGCTACGACGACATGCGCGCGGGTAACAACGTGCGTGGCATCCTGCGTTACCCGGCTGCCGACGCGCCAGAGGATCAGTCGTTGGAAAAGGCTGCTGCCGGCGTGTGATCCGCTGTTCCTTCCACGCTCGAACAGCCGGTGTCAGACGAACAGAAGGGGAGGACGCCGTTCGGCGTCCTCCCCTTCGTCGGCTCGGACTAGAGGATCGCGCCGCTCACCTTGTAGTCGATGATCTCCTCCATGGGCAGTCCCAGCTCCTCGAGCACCGCGTCGGTGTGCTCACCGTGGGCCGGCGCACGGGTCAGCTCGCTGGGCGTCTCGTTGAACTGGATCGGGGTGCTCACCAACTTGTAGTCCACGCCGTTCACGTCGGTGAGGTCCGTGATGTAGCCGTTCGCCAGCACCTGCGGATCGGTGACGACCTCACGTGGTGTCTGGACCACCGACCAGGACCCGTCGATCTTGGCCAGTTCGGGCTTCCACTCCTCGAGCGTCCGTTTGCCGAATGCGTTGCTCAGGACCTCGATGACCTCGAGCCGATTCTCACCGCGCTTCGCGTGGTTCTCGAACCGGGGGTCGGTGATCATCTCGGGGATTCCGAGAACGGTGACGAGTTCGGGCCAGTAGCGGTCCGACTCGAGCATGACCAGCGAGATGAACCGACCATCGGCGGTCTTATAGGTGTTGACCAGCGGGTTCGCGGCCGTCGCGGGAGTGTGCTTGGGGTACCGCTCCATGTTGAACGCGTGCGCGCCCGCGATGGTCGCGCCCATCGACCATGCACCCATCGCCAGCAGGGAACTGTCCACGGTGAGGGCTTCGCCGGTGCGTTCGCGATGCAGGAGTGCGGTGGAGACGGCGCCGGCCAGGGTCAGGCCGCCGAGAACGTCGCCGAACGCCGGACCCGGCATGGTGAGGCGGTAGTCCAGTTCGTCCGGGCTGATGTTGTCGGCAGCGCCGCCGCGACTCCAGAACGAGGTCATGTCGTACCCGCCGCGGTTCGCTTCCTCGCCGCGCTGGCCGCTCGAGGAACCGCGAACGTACACGATCTTGTCGTTGACCGCCCGAACGTCCTCGACGTCGAGGCCCAGCTTCTTGCGGGCGTCGGGACGGAAATTGGTCAGGAATACGTCGGCGGTGGCGATCAGCCGCATCAGCAGGGCGCGTCCCTGTTCTGACTTGAGATCGATTGCAACGCTGCGTTTTCCGCGGTTCGGGAGTTCGAACATGTGATTGACCCCGCCGGCCGGGATCAATCCCGACGTCACGAGCCCGCGCTGGGGATCACCCGACTCGGGATGCTCGATCTTCAGTACGTCCGCGCCCCACTCGGCGAGGATCGCGCCCGCCACCGGCACATACGTCCAGGCCGCCACCTCGACAACACGAATTCCGTTCAGCACACCGACCACGTCAATTGTTCCTCTCGGTCCTGACTCGATGGGCCGCGACTGATCGTCGCCGTGCCCCATCGGGCTATATCTGACTAAGTGTACACGAAAATACCCGCGTTTTGTGTCGCGTGTCACTACGAAGTTGGACTCTAGATTGGCAGGTGGATGCGAGATCCACCCCTGCGACCCGATCCTTGAGCCAAGTTGGCAAATCAATATCTGACACAGTGGTGATGAATGCTAACCTGAGACCGGGGTGACCGCCGTCACGCGCGTCGCGCAGCTGCCGGCCGCCCGGACAACAGTGATTTTCGGAAGGACGAGCAGATGTCTAACGAGGCAGGTCGGATTCTGCCGGAGGTGACCCCGGAATCGGAGGCCTTCTGGACCGGAGGATTCGACGGTGAACTCCGCATATACCGATGTCGAGACTGTCGAGGCTGGATTCACCCGCCGGTCGGGGCATGCTGGCGATGCCGGAGTCGCAACGTCGGACCAGAGGCCGCGTCCGGGCGTGCACGAATCGCGTCCTTCACGGTCAATCACCACCCCTGGCTTCCCGCTTTCCCTCCTCCCTACGTCATCGCGGTGGTCGAACTCGACGATCAGCCCGATGTCCGCCTGACCACGTGCATCGTCGGCGTCGATGTGAATGCGGTCGAGATCGGACAGCCGGTCGAGGTCGTGTTCGAGTCACACGACGATGTGTCCCTGCCCTTCTTCAGGCCGTTGGCAGCATGAGTTTCGTGGACGACAAGGCGGTCATCAGCGGGATAGGTCAGTCCGAGATCGGCCGGCGGATCGGGCGTTCGGGTATCGACCTGGCGCTCGAGGCCGCCGAGCGCGCTGTGGCCCACGCGGGCCTGACGTTCGATGACATCGACGGTGTCGCAAGCTATCCGGGCCCGGTACAGGCGGAGGGCGGGTTCGTCGGTGCGACCACGCACGATGTCCGCGATGCCTTCGGGTTGAGGACCAGGTGGCACGTCAGCGGTGTGGAGACGTCGGGCCAGATAGGCACGCTGCTCGACGCGGCTGCGGCAATCTCTTCGGGCCGCGCCACACACGTGCTGTGCTTTCGGTCGGTCTGGGAGGCCACTGCCCAGGCATCTGGTCGCGCCGCCGCGCTGACGGGCAAGGCGATGCGTGCGTCGGGCCATGCGGAGTTCCGGATGCCATTCGGAGCCGCCTCCCCGGCCAGCTGGATCGGCATGTACGCACAGCGTTACATGTATGAGTTCGGCTTGACCAGAGAGCATCTCGGAAAGTTGGTCATCAACGCACGCACCAACGCGGCCCGGAATCCGAACGCCATCTACCGCAAGCCGATGTCGATGGTCGACTACTTGAACGCGCGGATGATCTCGACTCCCATGGGATTGTTCGACTGTGACGTCCCGTGTGACGGAGCGACCGCGATCATCCTGTCGCGGCGAGAAGAGACGGTTGGCCTGAAACAGACACCGATCACCATCGAAGCGGCAGGCTCGGCGCTCTACGAGCGACACTCCTGGGACCAGCGAACCGACCTCACGACGATGGCCTCACACGACGCCGCCGCGTCGATGTGGGAAGGGACCGACCTGACCCCGGCCGATGTCGACTTCGCAACGCTCTACGACGGATTCAGCTACCTGTGTTCGCAGTGGATCGAAGCGCTCGGCTTCGCCGAGCACGGCAAGGTCGGGCAGTTCCTCGACGACGAGGGGTACTACGCGATCGACGGCACGTTGCCGATCAACCCCCACGGTGGGCAGTTGTCGGCGGGCCGTCTGCATGGTTACGGGTTCCTGCACGAGGCCTGTACCCAATTGTGGCGGCAGGCCGGAGATCGCCAGATCAAGAAGGACCTGTCGGTGGCCGCCGTGGGGATCGGCGGGGGTCCGGAGGCGGGTTCCATGCTGCTGAAACTCGGTACCTGATCGGGACGGTTCATCCGACGTCGTTGGTGTCCACCCGCAATCCGGGTGGACACCGACGACGTCAGTTGCTGTGCGCGGGAGACGAACTCAGACACCGTCGACCGACGTAGGAGTACCCGACTGCGAACCCGGGGAAGTCCGGTCATGATGCCTGATCCGCCGGGGCAGAGCGAAGGGGTTGGACGCAATCAGCCGCTGCTCCCTCTCAGTGGGACCCCGCCGGCGGCATCGACGTCCGGATCGCTCCCCGGCACCAACCGCTTGGGGTGACATCAATGTCAGTTCTGAGCTGCGTTCGACCACCTCGACGTTCCAGATTCTTTGCGCGAATGCCGGATTTCTCCGAGAATAACTTGACTCTTGTGACGCCTGTCACTAAAGTGACATAGTGTCAGATATGGGAACGATGCCCAGGTTCACAGTGGCCTGTTCCCCCCCTTGTAGCCCGTCATACGTAGCAGGAGGCGTTGTGCCGCTCCAGGATTACATGCACTTGATCTCGGTCGACGATCACTTGATCGAACCGCCAGACGTCTGGTCGACCAGGTTGCCGAAGAAGTTCCTCGATGAGGGTCCGCGGATCATCGAGATGGACATGAGTCAGCAGCAGGGGGACGAAGGTCTCTCGGCGGCCCTGCTCAATGCCGCACGCGGCGAGGGCGGTCGGGCCGCGAAGAAGAAGATCGCGGAGGTGTGGTCTTACGAGGGCCGCATCTACCCGAACATCGGACTGAACGCGGTGGCCGGCAAGAAGCCGCAGGAGTACGGCATGGACCCGACGCGCTACTCGGACATGTTGCCCGGCTGTTACGACGCCAAGGCCCGCGTGGCCGACATGGACATCGATGGTGTGCAGGCTGCCCTGTGCTTTCCCTCGTTCCCGCGATTCGCCGGCACGGTCTTCCTGGAGGGCGAGGACAAAGAACTCGCCCTGCTGTCGGTGAAGGCATGGAACGATTTCCACCTCGACGAGTGGGCGGCGGCGGCTCCCGACCGGATCATCCCGCTGATCATTCTCCCGCTGTGGGACCCGCAGGCCGCCGCGGAGGAGATCTACCGCTGTGCCGCCAAGGGGGCCAAGGCGATCACTTTCCCGGAAAACACTGTCACGCTGGGTCTTCCGTCGTTCTACACCGACCATTGGGACCCAGTGTTCCGCGCGGCCGAAGAAACCAACATGCCGTTGTGCATGCACTTCGGTTCATCGGGTCGGGCCCCGATCACGTCGCCTGAGGCGCCGATGGCGGTCATGATCGCGCTATTCGGCACGAACTCGATGTATGCGACCGCAGACCTCCTGTTCTCGCCGGTCTTCTACAAATTCCCCAACCTGAAGATCGCTCTGTCCGAGGGCGGGATCGGCTGGATGCCGTACCTGCTCGAGCGAATCGACCTGACCTGGGAGAAGCATCGCTGGTATCAGAACGTGAACAAAGAGGTCCGTCCCTCGGATCTGTTCCGGTCGAACATCTACGGCTGCTTCATCGACGACCACGAAGGTGTTGCCCGTCGCCACCAGGTCGGTATCGACAACATCACCTGGGAATGTGATTACCCCCATTCGGATTCCAACTGGCCCAACAGCCGGCGGTACACCGAGAAGCTCCTCGCCGAGGTTCCCGATGAGGAGGCCCACAAGATCGTCGAACTCAACGCGCGGAAGTTGTACAACTTCCCGCGCACCGAGGCCGCGGCTCGCTGAGGACTCGATCATGGCTCATGGCAAAGACATCGACGCAGCCGACTGGGTCGATCAGGATCTGCTCACCAGGGACGAGTCCCGGGACCGTCTCGAGGAGGAGATCGAGTTCGAACGGAACAAGCTGAACGAGCTCCGATCCGGACCAGGTAACGAGGATTCGGTCGAATTGGCGAGGCGCAGACTGGTTGCCATGGAGAACCTGAGGGACTCGCTGTGACTGCACCGGGCACGCGGTTGCGCGGCAAGGTCGCTCTGGTCTCCGGATCCACCAGGGGCATCGGACGGTCGATCGCTCAGCATTTCGCGGCGGAGGGAGCGAAGGTTGCCGTCACGGGCCGAACTGTGGAGCGCGGCGAGAAAGTCGTGAACTTCATCCGTGACGCCGGCGGCGACGCCGAGTTCTTTCCGCTCGATGTCACCTCCGAGGACAGTGTGCGGAACACGATAGACGCGGTCGTCTCGCGTTTCGGTGGACTCTCGACGCTCGTCAACAACGCGGCACCGACAGACGTGGTCGCCACGACGGTCAAGCCGTTACATGAGTACTCCACCGCGGAGTGGGACTCGATCATGACCGGGACCCTCACCGGCAATGTGTTCTGGGCGTCGAAGTACGCCTGGCCGCACCTGGTCTCGGCCGAAGGAGCATCGATCCTGAATGTCTCATCCGGTCAGGCGATCGCAGGTTTCAAGGGGTTCGGAGCCTATGGCGCAGCGAAGTCTGCGGTGACGAGCCTGACGCGGTCACTCGCCGTCGAAGGTGCGGCGGATGGGATCCGGGCGAACTGCATCCTGGTCGGCCGCGTGGTGTCCGGACGCGGAGATTCAGGTCACCACACCGGTGGCGGACGGCTCACCCGCATCGGCAATCCGATGGATATCGCCTATGCGGCAACCTATCTCGCCTCCGATGAATCGGCCTTCGCAACTGGTTCGATGCTCACCGTCGACGGAGGGTTCTCCATCAACGGTGACGCGGTGTCCGATGCGGAAGCGGCAGCGTTCGCCACCAACTGAGGCTCGACGCCATCACCCCGGCAGCCGACGGATCACGTCGGCAGCCGGGGTGATCCGCGTCAGCATCGCCAGCATGTTCGTCACCATGTAGTCGTGACTCTCGGCACTCGTACCCGCTGTGCAGTCCTCTGCGAGAACGACGTCGTATCCTCGGTTCACGCCCTCGAGCGCCAAGCCGGGAAGCGCGACATCTGTGGATATGCCCGCGAGCACCAGCGTCTGTACACGCTGCAGTCTCAGCATCGCATCGAGATTGGTGCCATAGAACGCCGTCAGACCGGTCGCGCGTGAGCTGACCAGATCTGTCGGTTCGGGACCGAGGTCCGCGGGGATGACGATGTCGGGACTTCCCTCCACCATCATTCGACCGCGGATGGCCAGTTTGCTCAGATAGGAATTCGGCAGCATCCCCATCTGGTCGGACCGGTGGGCGATGGTGCAGTGAACGACGGGCAGCGACCGCGCTCGGAAGGCGCGGGCCAACTCTGCCGTGTTCCGGACCAGGCCGCGGACGGAGGCCTGCTCGGCGAGCCCGGAGAACAACCCCGGAGGCGGGTCGAGCAGCCCCTGCTGGCACTCGCTGATGACCAGGGCGGGGGAGCTGTATGGAGTCATTCTTCCTCCGTGACTCAGGTGACGTTGAAGCCAGTTAAGATCTGGAGTGGTTGATCAAAATCGTGTGAAGATGCAGTTCAAGGTATTTGCCAAAACATGACACGAATGCCAGAATAGCTCCAGCATAACTACCAGAGGCGGTGCCCATGATCGAAACCGACGAGATCGCGTCGACCCCGTTGCATGACCTTTCCTGGTGGCAGCAGTCCCCGGCCGAACGAGACGCGGAGTTCGCGACGCTGCGCCGCGATCGGCCTCGGATGTTCGTGCCGCTGGGCCCAGCCGAGGAGGGCCGACGCCCCAAGGGGTTCTGGGCCCTGACCACATACGAGGACATTCTCGAGGTGAGCAGGAGGCCCGAGGACTTCTCGTCGGGCATCGGTGGGACGCAGATCTTCGATCAGCCGGCCGAACTCCGGGAATACCGCGGTTCCATCATCGACATGGACAACCCCGAGCATGCGCGGCTGCGCAAGATCGTCTCGCGCGGGTTCACCGCGCGGAATCTGTCCGGGTTGCGCGACGAGATCGAGGAGACGGTCAGCGAGATCCTCGACGAGATGTCGCAGACCGGCGAGGCCGACTTCGTCGAGGAGTTCGCGTCGTTGTTGCCCCTGCGCATCATCGACAATCTGCTCGGAATCCCGCGTGAGCACGAGAAATTCATCCTCGAGGCCACCAACACGATCCTCGGCGCATCGGACCCCGAGTACATCGAGGACCAGTCCGCCCGCGGTATCGGCAAGGCGGTCACCGCCGCGAGCGAGGGACTGATCGCGCTTCTCAACGATCTCGCCGAGGACCGGATAGCCGATCCGCAGGATGATCTGATCACCAAACTCGTCGCCGCGGACGACGAGAACCTGACACCCCAGGAGATGGCGAAGTTCTTCATCCTGTTGGTCGGCGCGGGTAACGAGACCACTCGCAACGTGATCTCGCACGGCCTGCACGTGCTGACCCAGCACCCGGATCAGCGGGATCTGTGGTTGTCGGATTACGAGGAGTACGCGTCCACGGCCATCGAGGAGATGCTCCGGTGGGCGACACCGGTCATCCACTTCCGCCGCACGGTTGCCCGGGACGGGGTGATGCTGGGTGACCTCGAATTGTCCGAGGGCGACAAGGTGGTGATGTGGTACACCTCGGCGAACCGTGACGAGACGATGTTCGACGATCCCTATACCTTCGACATCACCCGAGATCCCAACCCACATGTGGCTTTCGGCGGTGCCGGTGCCCACTTCTGCCTGGGCGCACATCTCGCAAGGCTCGAGCTCGACGTCGCCTTCCGGATGCTGTTCGAGCGCTATCCGGACATCAGGTCGGTGGGCGAACCCGTGCGGTTGCGGTCGAACTTCCTCAACGGGATCAAGCACCTTCGTGCCGAGTACACCCCGGTGACGAAGTGACGGAACTCGCCTACGTGCGTGCCGACGAGGACGCGGTACAGAGTGGGCTGACCGACGGTGTCCTGACGATCCATCTGAACCGTCCACAGGCGGCAAACGCGCTTCGGCCCGATGATCGCGACGCGCTCACCGAGCTGTTCCTGGATGCGAACGCCGACCACGAGGTTCGCGTCGTCGTCCTCCGGGCCCGCGGGAGACAGTTCTGTGCCGGAGCGGATGTGGTGAAACTCGCCGATGGGCATGCCAAGAACGTGAAGCGGGCCACTGGGCCGATGAAGACCATCATGGGTGGTGCCCAACGTCTGATCGCATCGGTGCTCGACTGCAGCAGACCCGTGGTGACCGTGGTGCAGGGGGCCGCTGCCGGAATCGGCGCTCACCTCGCCTACGCCTCGGACCTGGTCGTGGCGACCGACAATGCGTACTTCGCCGAGTCCTTCGTCAAGCGCGGCCTGGTCGTGGACGGAGGCGGCGCGTACCKCCTCCCGCGGCGGATCGGAATGCAGAAGGCCAAGGAGATGGCGTTCTTCGGCGACAAGCTCTCCGCTCAGGAGGCATTCGACCTGGGCCTGGTGAACAGGGTGGTGCCGCCGGAGGATCTCGAAGCCGCCGTCGACGACTACGTCGGACGACTGGCCGTGGCGCCGACGAGTGCGGTGGGATTGACGAAGCGGTTGTTCAACGAGTCGCCCGACGTGGACCGAGCGGGATCGTTCGTCACCGAAGCCATGGCTCAGGAAATCCAGTCGTACTCGCTCGACGCCCGCGAGGGCGTGTCGGCCTTCGTGCAGAAGCGCCCACCGGAATTCGTGGGGTGGTGAGATGGCCGACACCGAAAAGCCGGCGGGGGTCCGGCCGGCGAAGCCCCGCGCCGACATCCCCACCGTCGAAGCCGCGACCACACCATATTGGGATGCCGCCGCGCAGGGCACACTACTCGTGGCCAGATGCGGGGACTGCGGAAAGGTCCACCACTACCCGAGGCCATTCTGTCCGTTCTGCTGGGGCGAGAACGTGACCAGTTTCGAAGCCAGCGGTCGAGGGACGCTGTATACGTACTCGACCGTCTACATGAACGACCTGCATCCGTTCAAAGAGCGGCTGCCGTACGTCGCAGCGATCGTCGAACTCGACGAGGGTCCGCGGCTGATGACGAACATGGAAGACTGCGAGCCCGCAGACCTCGAAGTCGGGGTGCGGGTGACCGTCGGCTTCCGTCCCATCACCGACGAGTTCACGGCCACGATCTTCCGTCCGGCCTAGGTCTCTCGACCGGCAGGGCTCGTGCGGTCGAAACATACACAACGCAGAGGAGTATCAGCACCATGAGCGGATTGCTCGACGGCAAGGTGGCTTTGGTCACGGGATCCGGACACGGAATCGGGCGAGGCCACGCGCTGGAACTCGCCAAGCACGGCGCGACCGTCATCGTCAACGACCTGGGTACCTCCCTGGATGGTCAGGGCACCGGCAAGGTTGCCGACGAAGTCGTGCAGATCATCGAAGACCGTGGCGGCAAGGCCATCTCGGATTTCAGCGATGTCGGTGACGAGGAGTCGGTCGATCTGCTCGTCGAACGCGCCTATTCCCAGCTGGGCCGCCTCGACATCGTGGTCAACAACGCCGGTATCGTCCGCGACAAGGCGATCTGGAACATGAGTGTCGACGATTTCGACCTGGTGATGCGGGTGCACGTGCGGGGCAGCTGGCTGACAAGCCGAGCCGTGGCCCGGAAGTGGCGTCAGGAATCCAAGGACACCGGCGCCAAGGTCTACGGGCGGATCATCAACACCACCTCCGGTGCCGGACTCCAGGGCCACTTCGGGCAGACGAATTACAGTGCGGCGAAGGCGGCCATCGTCGGGCTCACGCAGACGCTCAGCCTCGAGCTCGCATCGACCGGCGCGACCGTCAACGCGATCAGCCCGGGTGGGCGCACTCGCATGTCGGCCACCATCGCCGGCGCCGCGGCGCCGATCGAACCCGACGAGCGGTCCGAGGACGAGTTCGACCCCAAGGATCCGTCTCTTGGTTCGCCGGTGGTCGCATGGCTCGCCAGCCCGGAGGCCGGACACGTCAGTGGACAGGTCATCAAGGCACTGGGCGAGAACATCCAGTGGTTGAAGGGTTGGACCCCCGTCAGTGCGGTGTCAAACGGCGGAAAGCGCTGGGACGCCGAGAAACTCGGTACTGTCCTGGGGGTCGACCTGTTCGGCACGCGCGCCTCGGGGTTGCGTCTGGGCGGATAGTCCACGCACCCACCGCGACGACCGCGCCTGCCCTCTCGGACAGGCGCCGTCGAGTGGTCCATGCCGTCGGGTTCCGCCGGCCCGTCCAGGATGAGCTACCTCCGCATCATCCCGCTTGTCACGGTGGGCCCGCGTCCGAGGGGCGGATTCTAGCGATCCCCGCAACACCCTGGCTTTCAGGGAGTTGCGGGGATCGTGGTTTCTGCAGAGTTGAAGGATCGGTTCTTCGAGGCGCTGGATCGCGAAGGCGGGAGTGTCACGGTTGCCGCTCGTTGTGTGGGTGTTAATCGCAGTACTGCGTCTGGCTGGGTGCGTCGAGCCGGGTTACGCGGGCGTGGCAAGCCGGGGACCTCTGGGCATCCCGGGCGCGCTCGTTATGACGAGTTGCGGGCGGCTGGTGTTCGTCGTCGCGACGCCGCCCGGCAGGTGGGCGTCAATATCCGGACTGCGCAGGATTGGGATCAGGGGATACGCAAAGGTGCTCACGCGCGCCTTCATCCCGATGGTCGCCGCATCGACTACAAGACCGGTATGACGACGTACGACTCAGCGGGGCGACGGCCGTCGGTGGCCAAGATCGAAGCCCAGCTGCATCCTCGGTTCCTGAGCTTGTCTGAGCGTAAGCAGATCGCTGACATGCACCGTGCCGGCGACTCGTTGCGCGAGATCGGACGCCGGTTGGGGCGGGCGGCGTCGACGATCAAACGCGAGATTGATGCCTACTCAGTGTCAGGGGTATACCGTCCTTATCGGGCTCAAACGGCCTGGGCGAGTGCGCGTTTACGTCCTAAGGAGTCCAAACTCGCCACCGCTGGGCCGCTTCGGGATTACGTCCGCGACAAACTTGCCCAGCAGTGGTCTCCAGAACAGATCTGTCACGCTTTGATCATCGAGTTCCCCGATGACAAGGCAATGCGAGTGAGTACCGAGACGATCTACCAGGCGATCTACGTTCAGGCCCGCGGCGGGTTGCGCCGTGAAGTCGCCGACGCGTTGCGGACCGGACGTACACGTCGTAAGACTCGCCGGTCCCCAGACCGCCGCGCAGCCCGGTTTGTCGACGAGATGGTGATGATCTCCGATCGGCCGGCTGAGGTCGAGGACCGGGCGGTACCGGGCCACTGGGAGGGTGACCTGATCGTCGGTACCCGTTCGGAATCGGCCATCGTGACGTTGGTCGAATGCACGACTCGCTACGTCCTGCTCGGGCATCTGCCTGGCGGACACACAGCCGAGGAGGTTCGCGACGTGCTGATCCCGCTGATCGGTGCTCTACCCGAGCATCTGCGGGGGTCGTTGACCTGGGACCAGGGCTGTGAAATGGCGGCGCACAAGCAGGTCAGCGTCACCACCGGTGTGTCGGTCTACTTCTGCGACCCCCATTCACCATGGCAGCGCGGCTCTAACGAGAACACCAATGGTTTACTGCGCCAATACTTCCCAAAGGGAACCGACCTGTCGGTACACAGCGCCGAGGACCTCGAACTCGTCGCCCAAAGACCCAACGGCCGACCACGCAAAACGCTCGACTGGAGAACACCAGCCGAGCGCCTGCGTGATTTACTTGTGCCAGTCTAACCAACGGTGTTGCGAGGACCCCTAGAATCCGCCAGGAGCGCTCCGGGCCCTGATGACACCGGGATAGCGGCACCGATCGACCCGTGCTGTGCCTCAGGCGATATCGCAAGTCGGCACCGACGGTCGTCTTCCTGGTGCGTCGGAGTGTGCCGGACATCAGACCGACTGCGGCCGGCGATCTCTCGGCTTCCCGCGCAAGAACCCCGATCTCCCCGCTGGATACTGGAGCACGACTCGATTTCGGGGTTCGCGATCGCCCACGTGCCGCACGCTGCGCAGCCCCGAAGTCGATGTGGCGAACCGGATTCCGGTGGCCGTCGGTGACGACGTCCACGCTGTCGGTCAGAAAGCGGGGGACACCGTCGCTTCCCATGGCGCACGGTCGATTGATTCCGGCTGGTCGGATATGTTCCGTGTCCTCCGTGATGGCGAATGGAGTTCGCCACCACGGAGGACAGTCGTCTCCCAGACGGAGGAGATCAATCGTCGATGACCTTGATCGCGCTCATCGGACAGCGACTGGCGCCGTTGCGCGCCGCGGATTCCATGCCGCCACCGACGGTGAAGTCGGCGTTGGCCGCGTAACCGTCGTCATCCAGTTCGTACAGGTCTGGTTCGTGAAGCGCGCACATCCCGTGCGCCTCACATTCGTCGAGAGCGATGTGGACTCGCATCGTGAACTCCTCAAGGGGTCGTAGCGGGCTGCAGGTGACCCGGAGCTGTCCGGGTCTCGGTCGATCACGTGTTCCGAGCGTTGGCTGGCGGGGTACGTGACGGCGGTGGATTCTCGACGAGAAGATCTCGCAGGCGAGTCCGGTCGGTCTTGGCCATCGCCGTCTGGGGGATCGTGTCGACCAGCACGAGATGGTCGGGCGATTTGTAGTCGGCCAGCAAGGACGTCGTCCACTCGCGAAGTTCGTCCAGTGTGGGTGGTCGATGGGGATCCGCGGGTACGACGAACACAACGCCGATCTCACCGATCACCGGCGCGCCGTGCCCCACGACAGCAGCGTCGAGTACCAGAGGGTGCCGCGCAATCGCCTGCTCGACCTCGACCGGATGCACATTGAAGCCACCGCGGATGTACATGTCACCGGACCGGCCTGCCAGCCGGAGATTGCCCTCGGGCGTGAACGTGCCGAGGTCGCCGGTGAGCAGGTAGCCCTCGGAATCGAAAGCGGCAGCTGTCAACTCCGCATCGCGCCAGTACCCGCGCATCACACAATCACCCTTGATGCGGACCCGTCCGACCTGACCGGGAGGGAGAACCGCCCCCTCGTCGTCGACGACTTGCACAGTCATCCCGTTCTGTGGGCGCCCGACGGTCCGGGTTTGGACCTCGGGCGGATCAGCCGGGTCGGTTCCGCAGACCGTCGGTGACTCGGTCATGGCGTAGCGGACGACCAACGGAACCCCGATCAGTTCCGTCGTGCGCTCGACGAGTTCGGGTGACGCCGGTGCGGTGGCAACGACGCCGACCCGGAGATCGGGGAACGAACCCCGATCGAGACCGGGTAGTTCGAGCAGCTTCGCCCATTGGGTGGGGACTCCGCCGCCGACCGTGACGTGTTCGTCGGCGAGCGTACGAGCCATACCGGCTGCCGTCCACGGCGCCGGTGGAATGATGAGGGCTGTGCCCCAGAGCAGTTGGTCCCACAATTTAGACATGTAGCCGGCATGCGAGAACGGCGTAGAAGTCATGCGGCGGTCATAGGGGGCACTCATGATCCCAGCGGCCTGTGCCGACGCGGCGAGGTTGTCGGCGTCGAACCAGGCTCCTTTCGGCAAACCGGTTGTCCCGCTGGTGAAGATGATGGCGACCGGGTCGCTACGATCGACATCGACGACCGGGGGTTCTCCTGGATCGGAGTACCACGTTCTGAGCAGCCGCAGGTCGACGACGGGCACCCCGCACTCCGGTGGTTGGTTCGACGCATGAACGATGAGCGCCGGCGCGGACACCCTCAGGATGGCTCCGGTCTCTGTCGGGCCGAGCCTTCCGTTGACGCCCGCGGTGACGGCGCCGAGCATCGCGGCGGCGGCGTAACAGGTGGCGTAGTCGACACCGGACGGGAGCATCAGGGTGACGACATCACCCCTGCCGACGCCCAACGCGGCGAAGTGTGCGGCCACCGAACGCGCCCGGGACACCCACTGGGCGAAGGAGACCCGCGACCCCGGCTCGACGTAGGCGTCGCGTTCGCCGTGGAGTTCCGCAGCTGCTTCCAGCAGTTCCCGGGTGTTGGCGAAGGTGTCCTGCAGGGGCGGTGCGATCGCGGGTACGGCTGAACTCCGAGCGCTCACGGTTCTTCCGATCCGAGCAAGACCGTGCCGCTGGAACAGAACCAGCCTCCGGTACCGCTGACGCAGGCGATCTTCGCGTCCGGGACCTGTCGTGCACCACCCTCGCCGCGCAGCTGCCTGGCTGCTTCGACGAGTAGGAAGAGTCCACGCTGACCGGGGTGACACGCGGACAGGCCACCCCCGTCGGTGTTGGTCGGCAACGCACCGCCGAGACGTAGGTTCTGCTCGGCGACGAAGGCGCCACCCTCTCCTTTCCCACAGAACCCGAGATCTTCCAGGCTCAGCAGGAGCATGTAGGTGAATGCGTCGTAGATCTCCGCGACGTCGACATCAGACGGGCGCACACCGGCGCGTTCGAAGGCAAGTGGGCCGGTGACCGCGGCGGGACCCACGGTCATGTCTTCCCACTGGCTGGTGAGCATGTGGGAGGTGGCGTCCGCAGAACCCAGCACCCAGACCGGTGGTGACTTGAGATCGGGCACCCGATCCTCGGCCACCAGGATGATCGCTGCGCCGCCGTCGGAACGGATGCAGCAGTGCAGCTTGGTGAATGGATCGGCGATCATCGGTCCGGACAACACGTCATCGACGGTGATCGGGTCGCGGTACATCGCCTCGGGGTTGTCGGCGGCGTTGAACCGGGCCGACACCGCGACCTCCGCGAGCTGCTCGATCGTCGTACCGTACTGATGCATGTGACGCCGTGCGGCCATCGCGTATTTCGAGATCAGCGTGTGGCCGTATGGCGCGTCCCACTGCAGTGGGCCGCGGGCACCCCAGTTGATGTTGGCTCCCCGCAGCCCCTTCCGGATGTCGGCGCGGGCGGTGGACCCGTAGGTCAGCAACACCACGTCGGCGTGACCCGCGGCGATCGCGTCGGTCGCATGGGAGACCATGACCTCCCAGGACGCACCGCCGACGGAGGTCGAGTCGATCCATCGCGGTCTGATGCCCAGATACTCACCGACGTCGGTCGGGGGCAGCGTGCCCTGACTGGTCGATCCCAGCCCGTCGATGTCGGCGGGGCTCAGACCGGTGTCGGCCAGCGCCCGACGGCTGGCCTGGGCCATGAGCTCATACGCGTTCTTGTTGTCGACCTTGCCGACATCGGAGAGCGCGACACCGGCGATGGCGACCTTTCGATTCACTGTGCGGCCTCGAGGTCGAGCAGCTCGGCGAGTACTCCGGAGGCGCCTGCGAACAGATGCTTGTAGACGATGGCGCGTTTCAGATACAGGTGGGCGTTGTGTTCGAACGTGTAACCCATCCCGCCGTGCACCTGGATACTCCCGCTTCCGTTGCTCATAGCGGCCTGTGCCGCGACCGTCTTCGCTGCCAGGATCTGGAACTCGGTGTCCGACCGGCCCGCCTTGAATGCCGTCGCCGCGAAAAACGTCTGCGCCGTGGCGGACTCGGCCCGGACTGCCATGTCGACGACGGCATGTTTGATGGCCTGGTGCACGCCGATGGGCCGTCCGAACTGTTCGCGGGTCTTCGCATGCTCCACGCAGATCTCGGTGATCGCCTCGGCCAGGCCGGCGAGGTAGGCCGAGGCGAGGATCTGGGCGCGACCCCAGATCCACTCGCTGCCGGCCGGCAGCCAGGCGGTGACATCGCCCGCCGTCACCGTTGCGGTGGCCAACCGCGTTCCCGGGTCGACCGATTCGGCCGGTGTGACGTCACCGAACTCGACCAGTTCGATGAGCGCGGCACCGTCGCGGGTGACGAGGAGGGCATGGCTCGCGCCCGTGCAATCCAGGAGGTCGAAGGACCCCTTGAACCCGTCCGCGCCGATCTCCCCGTCGCCGCGGAGTTCCGCGAGCCCGACCATCGCGGTCCCCGCGGCGATCTGGTCGACGAGCTCGAGGTGTCCGGTCGCCGCGGCGACCCTGGCGCCGAGCGTCGACGCCAGGAAGGGCCCGACTGCGAGATGCTTGGCCAACTCCATGACCACCATCACCTCGTCGTCGATGCCCTGACCGAAACCGCCGAAATCCTCGTCGAGACCGAGAGTGAGCAGACCGAGTTCGGCACCGCCGCGCCATATCTCGGGGTCGACGGGTGACGCGTCGTCGCGATGAACGCGGATCTCTTCGACCGGTGGTCGCGAAGTGATGAAATCCCCTGCGGCGGCGACCAGCTCGAGCTGGTCGCCGGATGGGAGGAGGTTCATGGTGTACTCCTTGCTCAGCGCGGGAGTCCGAGGACCCGGTCGCCGACGATGTTTCGCTGGATCTCGGACGTCCCGCCGCCGATGGATTGCGAGAACGCGTACAGATAGTTGCCCACCCAGCCGTTCTCGTCCCAGCGGGAGGTGCTGCGCAGGGCGTCGGTTCCGATGATGTCCAACGCCAGTTCCGCGACCTGCTTGGCCAGGTCGGCGTAGAACAGCTTCAGCATCGACCCCTTGGGGCCGGGCGTATCCGTCTGCATGCTGCGGCAGATGCCGACGTAGGTCATGGCTCGCAGTGAGGTCACCGCGGCGCGCGCTCGCGCCAGTCGTCGTGCGATCTCGTCGTCGGCGATCGCCGGACGGCGTCCGTCGGGACCGACATGATCGCGGGCGAACTCGATGAGGTCTTCCACGACCTTGGCCAGACGGACCTGATTGGCCGTGAACGCTGTCCCGCGTTCGAACGAGAGCGTGGACATCGCGACGCTCCATCCGTCGTTCATCTCACCGACGACGTTCGAGAGCGGAATTCGTACGTTGTCGTAGAAGACCTCACAGAACTCGGCGCCGCCCTCGATCGTCTCGATGGGGCGGACCTCGATGCCCGGACTGGTCATGTCGCAGATGACCCAGGTGATGCCCTGGTGCTTGGAGCCGGTGTTGTCGGTTCGCACCAGAAGTTCCTGGTAGTCGGCAATCGTCGCGAAGCTTGTCCAGATCTTCTGTCCGTTCACGACGAGGTCATCCCCGTCGATCACCGCCCGGGCGCGGAGGGCGGCGAGATCCGAACCTGCTTCGGGTTCGGAGAAGCCCTGACACCAGATCGATTCACCACACAGAATCCGCCGGAGATGAGAACTCTTCTGCGCGTCGTTGGCGCGGGTGATGAGGGTGGGCCCCGCGTGCGACAGTCCGACGAAGTTGGCATCGATGCCCGGGAATCCCCGCGCGGCGTACTCCTCATACCAGATGAGCTGCTGCAACAGTGTCAGTCCGCCGCCGCCGTACTCCTTCGGCCAAGCGATACCGGCCCAGCCGCCCTCCCACTGGGTCCGCTGCCACGCAGTGTCGTATTCACGAATACCCTCGGCATCCCGGGGCCGGGGCTCGGAGGGTTTGTTCTCGTCGAGCCACGTACGCACCTCGTCTCGGAACTCCAACTGTTCGGTGCTGAAGTCCAAATCCATGTGGGGACCTTTCCTCGTCGTGCGAGACGGGACTCGCAGTGACACTATTGTCAGATCTTGGGAACGCAGAGTCAAGTGTCATGCGGAGTGGGGCGGTGCCGCGTACTGCTTGGCGAGGGCTTCACTGCCGCGGGCGAGGATCGTCACATCCGCGCCGACCAACACGAAAGACGCGCCGGCCGACATGTACCGACGTGCCACCTCCGGGTTGAAGGCGTTGACTCCGGCGGCCTTTCCTGCGGCCTTGATCTGCGATAAGGCTTCCTCGATCGTCGCCACGACCTCGGGGTGCTCGGGCTTGCCCAGGTAGCCGAGCGACGCGGCGAGATCGGCGGGCCCGATGAACACGGCGTCGACACCATCGACGGCGACGATCTCGTCCAGCTGGTCGAGTGCGCCGGCGGTCTCGACCTGCACGGTGAGCGACACTGCGGCGTCTGCGGTGATGAGATAGTCAGAAATGCGATTCCAGCGGGAGGCGCGGGCCAGTGCGCTTCCCACCCCGCGGATGCCCTCGGGCGGATAGCGGGTCGCGGCGACCAGGGCGCGGGCCTCGTCGGCGGTCTCGACCATCGGGACGATCAGATTGGTGGCCCCGATGTCGAGGAGTTGTTTGATCACGCTCGGGTCGCCGGTCGCCGGACGTACCAGCACCTCGACGGGGTAGGCGGCGACCGCCTGCAGTTGTGCAAGCGTGGAGCGGACGTCGTTCGGCACGTGCTCCAGGTCGAGCATCAGCCAGTCGAGTCCCGCGCCGGCGCAGATCTCCGCGCTGTAGGGATTCCCCGACGCGATCCACATCCCGATCCGGGGATGCTCGCCGTGCAACTGCCGGATCCAGGGGTTGCGTTCGCCGGTCATTCGGGAGCCTCCGGGGCGAAGTGGATGGACACCGTTCCGAGCGGTCCGTAGTCGGCCACGAACGTGTCGCCGGGTTCGGCGAAGACCGGCGCGGTGAACGACCCCGCGAGGATCACCTCGCCCGCGCTCAGTGCGACTCCGTGGGGGGCGAGACGATTGGCCAGCCACGCGACACCGTTTGCCGGATGGCCGAGCACCGATGCGGCGACCCCGGAGTCCTCGATCGAGCCGTTCCGTAGGAGAAGAGCCGAAACCCAGCGCAGGTCGACGTCCATGGGCGTCACCACGCGTCCGCCCAGGACGACCCCGGCATCTGCGGCGTTGTCGCTGATGGTGTCGACGATGGTCCGGCGGTGGCCGGACTCCGGGTCCGTCATCTGCACACGCGCGTCGAGGATCTCCAGCGCCGGGGTCACGTACTCCGCTGCCCGGAGAACGTCATAGAGGGTGATCCCGGGCCCGGAGAGGGATTCGCCGAGGATGAACGCCAGTTCGACTTCGATGCGCGGCCGGATGAATCGACGGGCCGGCACGATGCCACCGTCGTCGAAGAACATGTCGTCGAGCAATACGCCGTAGTCAGGTTCGGTGATGGACACCGCGCGCTGCATGACCTTGGACGTGAGGCCGATCTTGCGGCCGCGCGACACCGCGCCGTCGGCGACCTTCAGCCGGATCAGCTCGCGCTGCACCGCGTAGGAGTCCTCGATGGTCATCTCCGGATGCTCGAGGGAGATCTGCCGGATGGGGACCCGTGTCCTCTCCGCCTCGTAGAGGCGGCGTGCCAGGTCGGCGACGTCGGTGTCGCCCAGAGTCGTCGTCATCGGCGAAGGAACTCCACTGCGGTCGGGTTGAACGCGGCCGGGTCCTCGAAGTGCGGCCAGTGCCGGACCGCGGGCATCTCGAACACCTCGGCACGCGGGATCAGATCGGCGACGATGTGAGCAGTGCTCTGGTACTCGCCCTCGTCCTTGCCGGAGGCCACGACGAGCGTGGGCGCGGCGATCGTGGCCCATTTCTCCTCGGGGATGAGATTGCGGTCGCGCGTTTCGGCATCCTGCAGGATCAGCAGGTGATCGATCGTGGTGCGGGTGTCCTCGCGGCGGTAGATCGCCTGCCGCAGTGCGATCAGGTCGGGGAGTCGGTTGGCCTCATCGGCGATGAGGTGTGCGAACACCTTGTGGAGTGATTCCCAGCTGGGATTGTTGACGGCCTCGGTGCGCTCGGCGCGGATGCGTGCCATGTTCGACGCGGTCGCGATCAGGCCGGCGGGCGACATCAGGATGACCTTGTCGACGCGGTCGGGATGTTCGGTTGCGACCGCGGCCGACACCCACGCGCCCAGGGACATGCCGATGAAGTGCGCCGACGCCATGTTGAAGTGCGTCATCACCCCGAGGACCTGTTCGACATAGACCGCGATCTCGTAGTCGTAATCGGGCTTCTCGGAAAAGCCGTTGCCGACCATGTCGATCGCCACGCAGTGGAAATGTTCCGACAGCGGTCCGAGATTGGGCGCGAAGGTCTCCCAGTGGCCGCCGGTGCCGTGCAGCAGGATGGCGTGCGGTTTGTCCGGGGAACCGGCCTCGGCGTATCGGGTCCGTATCCCGCCGATGTCGACGAAACCCTGACGGAACTCCAGTTCGCGGAGGTAGGTCCAGATGCTCCGGTACTCGCCGGTGTCGGCCGCAGGGGTGGAAATCGTTGTCTCGGTCATGCTCGGGCCTCCATTGTGATCGGGTGAGGTTTCCACTATGTCCACATTAGATGGATGTGCCTGTGGTGTCTTGAACTGGGCCGACATGGAACTCAGAGCGGTTTGGTCTTCGATCCATGGGATTGTTTCTGACACCGGTATACGATATGACTATGAGGCGGGATGACCGCAAGGGCAAGTGGGTTCTGTCGAGTTGGCAGCAACTCTTCGAGAATTCAGCGGAGCAAGGTTGGGCGAGACGGGTCGTCGATGACTATGACCACACATGAACGTGCAGAATCCGGTGGCGACGAGCGCCGCGTGCGGCGTCGCGAACTCGCATCCCTGATCAACGAGTTCGCGGCGGTACGCCTGTCGCTGGATTCGACCGGCAACGGAGACCGGTTGCTCGTCGAAGACCTCGAGAGCGACGACCACATCTTCTTGTCGCCCTTGGAGCTCGTGAGCCTGTGTCTGGCGACGCCCGACGATCGCGAGGATTGGCTGCGCGTCGGAAATTACCGGGACGAGCGTCGTGACCGTTCACTGGGGCCACGGCCGGAACGGTCGTCGTGAGCGCGTCGATCGTGGGCCTGGGGATGACCCCGATGTCTTTGCGCCCGGGGGACAGTCCGCTCGAGCTGGCGTGTCAGGCGAGCCGGAATGCGTTGGCAGACGCGGGGATCGAGATCACCGACATCGACGGATTGCTCGTCGGTTCGTCGCAGGGTGTACGCCCGGACCGACTCGGGGTCGGATTCGCGTCCTCGGGTGGTTTCTCCGGCCTCCGCCTGCTCGAGCATGTGGAGATCAAGGGGGCCACCACGATCGCGATGATCCAGCGTGCCCAGTTCGCTGTGGAGAGCGGCAGCGCGCGAGTGGTGATGTGCGTCTTCGCCGACGCGCCGCTCGTCGCCGGAAAGGCCGCCGGCTCGACCTATGCACACAGCGGCGGCCACTCCGGTTCTCGGGGACTGGAGCGCGCCGGCGGCGTCCTCGGGTCCGTTCCGACCTACGCCCTTCTCACACAGCGGTGGTTGCACGTCAACGCGGGTACACCGGAAGATCTCTGTGCGGTGGCGACCACAGCGCGTGCGTGGGCGGTGGACAACCCGGATGCGGTGGTCCGCGCCCCCCTCGATGCCCAGGGTTACTTCGACAGCCCGATGATCTCCGAGCCGCTGCGGCGCCTCGATTGCGCACGCCCGGTCAATGGCGCGGTCGCGGTCATCGTCAGCGCAGACCCGGCGGTCGGACACGCTGTGCGGGTGAACATCCGCGGAACCGGGCGCGACCATCCGATCCGGCATCGGCGGGCCGGGGCCGAGTCTTGGTTCGGCGGGGGCAGGCGCTGTGTCGACGATGCACTGAACGCCGCCGGCATGACGCGCGACGATGTGGACACCGTCCAGCTCTACGATCCGTTCTCGGTCGTCACGTTGATTCTGCTGGAAGAGTACGCGCTCACCCGTGGAGCCCCGGCGGGACAGTTCGTCCGCGAAGGCCACACCGGGCGCGGAGGGAACCTGCCGACGAACACCGGCGGAGGGCAGTTGTCCGGGTTCTATCTCCAGGGGATGACCCCGCTGGCCGAGGCACTCGTTCAGCTCCGCGGCGACGGCGACGCGCGCCAGGTACCCGATGCGACAACAGCACTCGTCGGCGGGATCGGTGGTCGACTGGATCACCACGCCGCGCTGGTCCTGGAACGTGCAGCATGACCGTCGTCGATGACTGGCTGCTCGATGACAGCCTTGCGCCGGCGGTGGCGGGTGACCCGTTGGAACCCCTCTACGCCGGGGCCGCGCGCGGCGTCCTGGTGCTCCCGTTCTGTGCTCGGTGCGCGATCCCACTCGATCTCGAACAACACGTCTGCGACCGTTGCGGATCCGGCCGGATCGACTGGGCCGAAACAGTTCCGACCGGGGTCGTGCACTCGTCGACCACCATGCACCGCCTCGAACCGGGATTGGTTGCAACGACCGGTCCCTATCCGATCGTCGACATCGAACTCACGGGCGGACATCGCCTCATCATGACAACGGTCGACTGGCAGGCCGATTCGCCGCAGATCGGTGACGTGGTCGACATCGGCTTCAGAAACTTGGCCGGAGTAGCGATCCCGGCCGCGCAGCCCAGGAACACCACCGATACGGAGGCCCCAGATGACAACCGCTGAGTCGAAACACGGCACGGCCGACGACTTCGACGTGTCGAAGATCGTCCAGGACGATCGCGTACACGGTTCTGTCTACACGTCACCGGAGATCTTCCAGCGCGAGATGGACACCATCTTCCGGACCGGATGGGTCTATGTTGCCCATGACAGTGAGGTCAGTGAGCCCGGTGACTACCTGACCCGCCGGATCGGCAGCGAGCCGGTCGTCGTCGCGCACGGCAAGGACGGAGAGATCCGGGTGCTGCTCAACCGGTGCTCGCACCGGGCGAACAAGCTGTGCAATGCCGAGAAGGGCAACGCCAACGCCTTTCGGTGCCCCTACCACGGCTGGACCTTCAGCAACACGGGTTCGCTGACCGCGGTTCCGATGAAAGAGGGCTACGGCGAGGCATTCCGCGCGGTCCGGTCCGAGCTCGGGATGGCCGAAGCGCCCAGGGTGGACAGTTACGGCGGGTTCATCTTCGCTTCCCTGGCTGCCGACGGTCCATCGCTCACCGAACATCTCGGGGGTGCCGTCGCCGCCTTCGATCGCCTGCTCAACCTGTCGCCGACCGGGACGATCGACCTGCGCGCCAACTGGATGAAGCATCTGCACCACGCCAACTGGAAGATGGTGGTGGAGAACAACGTCGATGGCTATCACGCATTGTTCACCCACGCATCGGTCTATGACGCTATTCGACCCGCGAAGGTCTCGCACATCCCATCCAAGACCGACGTCGTGGTCCGCGACATCGGTGACGGACATTCCGAGATCGACTACTCGGCGGAGTATCGAAAGCTGGACGAGGAGTTCATCTGGTACGGCCGGATACCCCGGACCAAATTACCGAAGTACGTTGCTGCGCTGGAGAAGAAGTACGGCGAGGAGAAGGCGCACGATTCGTTGGTGGTCGGACCGCCGCACACCCTGATCTGGCCCAACCTGTTCCTCGCCGAGATGAACGTCATGTACGTCGAGCCGATCGGCCCCGACGAGACGATCGCGTACACCACCGCGGCGCTGATCCCGGGACAGGATGAACTCAATCTGCGTACACTCCGCCGGTCCGAGGGCGCCATGGGCCCAGCCGGATTCCTGATCGCCGACGACGGCGAGATCGGWATGCGCAATCAAGCGGGACTGGCGGCCAGGGATCCGGAATGGCTGCGGTTGTCACGTGGCCTGGAAACCGATGTGACCGACGAGACCGGCATCGTCAACAGCGACAAGAGCGCCGAGACACCTCAGCGCGGTTTCTACCGTCAGTGGGCAGATGTCGTGGGACAGGAGATCAACCGATGAGCACACTCGACGAGACCGACGTACTGTCTTCGGCACTGCAGCCGCTGCCGGCGCCGTCCCCGGAGATCGCGAGTTTCCTGTCCCTCGAGGCCAGGCTGGCCGACGAGGCACGCTACTCGGAGTGGGAATTGCTGTGGGACGACGACGCGCTGTACTGGGTGCCGATGCACCCCGACGACGACCCGGCAACCAACCTGGCGTACATCTATGACAACCGTCGCCGGATCAAAAGCCGAGTAGCACAGTTGAACACCGGCAATCGACACTCGCAGACCCCGCCGTCGGTGATGCGGCGTCTGCTGACCAATTCCGAGGTCCTCGACACCACCGACGACACGGTCACGGTGGGATCGAATTTCGCCCTGTTCGAATATCGTCACACCCAGCGTGTGTGGGCTGGGAGGGTCATCCACAAGGTCCGCCGGCACCCCGATGGACTCAAGCTCGCGGGCAAGACTGTCCACTTGATCAGTGCCGGGGGACCAGTCGACACTCTCGCCTTCCTGATCTGACGCCGTCGGATCTCCATTTCCCCATCCCAGTCTCGCGGAGGCTCAGTCCTTCGCGCCGAAGTACCTGTGAGGCAACGTGCTTGTAGGTGACATCTCGAAGAACAACGCGCGCCGATACCCGAACAAGCCCGCGATCGTCGAATCAGGGCGGACCCATACCTGGGCCGAGGTGGACGAGCGGGCCCGCCGGCTGGCCAATCACATGTTGGCCGCCGGGCTCCGCAAGGGCGATCGGGTGATCGTCATCGCGCGCAACTGTATCGAGTGGCCGGAGATCACCTTCGCGTTCGCGAAGGCGGGCCTGGTCACCGTCCCGGTGAACATCCGGCTCGCACCGGACGAACTGGCGCACGTGCGTGACGATTCCGGTGCCACCGCGGCGGTGGTCCACACCGATCAGGTCGACCGCTTCGGTTCCGAGTTGAGCGACCTGGCGGTGGTCCTCGAGATCGGTGGCGACACGGTGGGGAACGAGTACGAGGCGGCGCTGGGGGCGGCCGCCGCCCACGATCCGACACCGAAGTCGTTGCGCCCGGACGACATCCAGTTCATCTTGTACACGAGCGGCACCACCGGCCGGTCGAAGGGCGTCATCAACACGCATCGTGGCATGCTCGCGCAGGCCGTCGACACCACACTGGTGACCGAGGCCAACCGCAGCGACATCTTCCTGGCGACGACACCCTTCTTCACCGCCGGCGGGATGGTGCGCACCCTGACGTGGACGTATCTGGGGCAGACCATGATCATCCACAAGCGATTCGATCCCGAGGCGGTCATCGACGAGATCGAGCGCAGTGGCGTCACGTTCACCACGTTCATCCCCACCATGCTGCAGCGCACTCTGCGAATACTGGAAGAGGGTGCGGCCCGCGACATGTCGAGCCTGCGCCGCATCAGCTACGGCTCGGCACCGGTGCCGCCCGGGCTCGCGAAAAGGGCGATGGATCTGCTCGGATGTGACCTGCAGCAGCGCTACGGCCTGACCGAATGCGGCGGCCAGGCGACGATCCTCACCCCCCAGGACCATCGCGACATGGTGGCGGGCAAGACGAGCATCCTGACGTCGTGCGGCCAGGAGACCCCGATGTGCTCGATCCGGATCGTCGACGCGGACGGCAATGAGCTACCGACCGGTGAGGTCGGCGAGATCGTGATCGTGAGCGAGGCCAATGCCGTCGGCTATTGGAATCGCTCGGATCAGACCAGGCAGACGTTCCGCCGCACCGGGTTGTGGTCGGGCGACCTCGGGTACCTCGACGCCGAGCGTTACCTGCACGTCACCGGCCGCAAGACCGACATGATCATCTCGGGCGGATTCAACGTCTACCCGGCCGAGATCGAACGGGTGATCGGTCACCACCCGGCGGTGGACATGGTCGCCGTGGTGGGAGTCTCCGATCCGGAGTGGGGCGAGACGCCGGTTGCGGTCGTGGTTCCGAAGGGGACGATCGACGAGGATGCCCTCAGGACCGAACTGACCGCGCTGTGCCGCGCCGAACTGGCGGGTTACAAACAGCCGCGACGTTTCGAGTTCTGGTCCGAACTCCCCCTCGGGCCCGCAGGCAAGATCCTCAAGCGCGAGGTCGCCGGTTCCCTGGTGGCGTCGCAGGATACGGTCTCGACGTCGCAGGGGCCGGTGTGACCACTCCGCAGCGCACACCGGTCGTCGGTGTCGCGGGGGCTGCCAACTACTGGGATCTCCTGATCGAACGTGCTCGCCTGAGTCCGAACCGTGAGTTCGCAACTGACGAGCACGGCCGCCGGGTCACCTTCTCAGCCCTCGTGGACCTCGCCGAGTCCACCGCGGCCGCGCTCCACGAGCAGGGTGTCCAGGCAGGCGACGTGGTGTCGTGGCAACTGCCGACCAGCATCGAGGCGATGGCGCTGTCGTTGGCCCTGGCGCGGATCGGCGCGGTGCAGAATCCCATCATCCCGATGTTGCGGGAGAGTGAGGTCGCATTCATCACCGAGCAGGTCGGCGCCTCACTTCTCATCGTGCCCGACAACTTCCGCGGGTTCGATCACGCCGCGATGGCGTCCGCGATCGCCGGTCGAAACGAGCGGCTTCGGATCCTGGTCGTGACAGACGAATGGATCAGCGGGGACGCCACGCAACTGCCGACCCGAACAGACCGTGACGATGACGCGGTGAGCTGGATCTTCTACACGTCCGGAACGACCGCCGCGCCCAAGGGAGTCAAGCACTCGGACTCCGGATTGATCTCCGCGGCAAAGACATTCGTCACGAATGTCCAGGTCACGGCCGATGAGCGTTGTGCGGCGTACATCCCGATCACCCATGTCGGCGGCATCGCCCACGTCCTGAGCAGTCTGTTGGTCGGGCACACTCTCATCACGGCGTCGGCATTCGTCCCCGAGCACAATGCGGATCAGTTGATAGCCGAGCGCGCGACGCTCATCGGTTCGGGCCTGCCCTTCACCACGGAGTATCTGCGCATCGCGCACGAACGCGGTACCGCGCCGCTGTTCCCGAACGCGCGGGCAACTCTGGGAGGCGGCTCGGGCCGGCCGGTCGACCTCAGCCGGGCCGCGGCGGAACATCTGGGGGGCGTCGGCATCATCTCCGGCTACGGGATGACCGAATGCCCGTACCTCACCTGGGGGAGCCCCGACGACACCGCCGACGAACACGCGCGTTTCGAGGGCACGCCGGGCTCGGGCGGCCGGGTACGGATCGTCGGGCCGGACGGATCGGGGTTGCCGACCGGTGAGGTCGGGGAGATACGAGTACTCGGGCCACAACTCTTCAAGGGTTATGTGGATTCGGCGCTGGACGCGTCCGCGCTCGACGAGCAGGGGTACTTCCGCACGGGGGATCTCGGATTCCTGAACGCGGCGGGCCGTCTCGCGGTGACGGGACGGATCAAAGACATCATCATCCGCAAGATGGAGAACATCTCCGCACGCGAGGTCGAGGAGGCCCTGATCGACCATCCTGCGATCGCCGACCTCTCGGTGATCGGTATGCCCGATGAGGAAACGGGCGAGCGTGTGTGTGCCGTCGTGGTCCCGTCCGACTCGAGCGCACCACCCGACCTCGGATCGCTGCACGAGTACCTGGCGACGACCACCCTGAACAAACGCAGATACCCGGAACAGATCGAAGTGATCGCTCAGATCCCACGCAATTCCCTCGGCAAGATCAACAAGTCGCAGCTACGTGAGGAACTCCTCGCGTCCCCGGTGCAGAACGGTGTCCACCATGACGTCTGAGAACAGCTATAGCACCGTGGAATTCGAGATCGACGACCATGTCGCGACGATCACGCTCAATCGTCCGGACCGGCTCAACTGCTTCAACGAGGTGATGACCGGCGAGATCGCCGAGATCTGGGGGCGTGTCCGCGATGACGACGACATCCATGTCGCGGTGCTACAGGCAAACGGCGACCGGGCCTTCTGTACCGGCGTCGACGTCGGCGAAGGCCCGTGGTGGACTCATGTCAACCGGTTCAACCAGGAGGATCCCGGCGTGCTGCTGGGGCCCAAGCACCACCGGGTGTGGAAGCCGGTGGTCTGCGCCCTGCACGGGATGGTTGCCGGTGGAGCGATGTATCTCGTCAATCAGTCCGACATCGTCATCTGCAGCGAGGACACCAACTTCTTCGATCCCCATGCCAATGCCGGGATCGTGTCCGCGCTGGAGCCGATGGGCATGCTGTCCCGCGGTGTTCCGCTGGGCGACGTCTTGCGCTGGGCCCTGGTCGGAAGCGACGAGCGGATCACCGCCCAGACCGCGCTGCGGACCGGACTCGTCAGTGAGATCACCACACGCGACTCCCTCCGCGAACGCGCGCAACAGCTGGCATCCGAAATTGCCGGCCGGCGACCGGAAGCCATCCAGGGAACGGTTCGGGCGATCTGGGAGTCCCTTGACATGACCCCGACCACCGCGCTTCGCACCGGCCTGTCGTACACGCAGATCGGCAACCCGGGATCGGGACGCAGCGACTCACGGAAGAACAGGCGTGAGCCCCGATTCCGCTGACACCCGACAGGTTCGTTTAGGAGTGCAAGTGACCACTGACCAACTCACCGAACAGATCGCGACCGTTCCATTGCTCATCGGAGGCGAGGAGGTCACGGCCGAGTCCGGCAAGACTTACGAGAGCATCGACCCGTTCACCGGCCGGCCCTGGATTCGGGTGCCCGACGCCGGAGCCGTCGACATCGACCGTGCGGTGCAGGCCGCTCGTGATGCGCTGTCGGGCCCGTGGGGCGAGCTGACCGCCACAGCTCGTGGCAAGCTGCTCTGGCGACTCGCCGAGCTCATCACCCGCGACGCCGACGAACTGGCCGAGCTGGAGGTGCGCGACGGCGGTAAGCTCCTGCGCGAGATGTCCGGGCAGATGCGCGGACTCCCCGAGTACTTCTACTACTACGCGGGTATGGCGGACAAGCTCGAAGGCAGCGTCATCCCCACCGACAAGCCGAACTTCCTCGTGTACACCACCCATGAGCCGGTCGGTGTGGTCGGGGCGATCACGCCGTGGAACTCCCCGCTGCTGTTGCTGGCGTGGAAGCTGGCGGCGGGACTGGCCGCGGGGTGCACGTTCGTGATCAAGCCCAGCGACCACACCCCCGCGTCCACGCTGGCGTTCGCGAAGCTGTTCGCGGAAGCCGGTTTCCCGCCCGGCGTCGTCAACGTCGTCACCGGTTGGGGTCCCGAGACCGGGGCCGCGCTGGCTTCCCATCCCGGTGTGGACAAGATAGCGTTCACCGGTTCCACCGGTACCGGGATCCGCGTCGGTCAGGCCGCCGTGGCGAACATGACCCGGTTCACCCTGGAGCTCGGTGGGAAGTCGGCTCAGGTCGTGTTTCCCGACGCGGATCTCGACGCCGCGTCCAACGGGGTGATCTCGGGCATCTTCGCCGCGACCGGACAGACCTGCCTGGCCGGGTCGCGGTTGCTGGTGCACGAGAGCGTCGCCGACGACCTGATCGCAAAGGTCGTCGCACGCGCCTCGACCATCATCCTGGGCGACCCGAAGGATCCCCGGACCGAGATGGGCCCGGTCTCCAACGAGCCGCAGTACCAAAAAGTGCTGTCGCACTTCGCTGCTGCACGCGAAGAGGGCGCCACCATCGCCTACGGCGGGGTGCCGGCCGGGGAACTGGGTGGCTATTTCGTGAAGCCGACGGTCCTGACCGGCGTCACCGCGGACATGCGAGCCGTCTCCGAGGAGATCTTCGGACCGGTCCTGACGGTGTCGACATTCGCCGACGAGGCCGAGGCGATCGCGTCGGCCAACTCCACGGAATTCGGTCTGGCCGGCTCGGTCTGGACCAAAGACGTGCACCGCGCCCATCGGGTGGCGGCCAAACTGCGAGCGGGCACGATCTGGATCAACGCGTATCGCACGGTCGCTCCGCACGTACCGTTCGGCGGAGTCGGCGCGAGCGGTATCGGCCGTGAGAACGGTATCGACGCCGTCGCGGACTTCACCGAGACCAAGGCCGTCTGGGTAGAACTCAGCGGCGCCACTCGCGACCCCTTCACGCTCGGCTGAGGCCGCGCACACCGAACGAAAGATTCAGCCATGTCAACAATCGAAGCCGTCATCGTCGCCGGAGCACGCACGCCCGTCGGCACGTCGTTCAAAGGGACCCTGCGTGACACCACGGCGATGGAACTCGCCGAGGTGGTTGTCGCAGAGGTCCAGAAACGATCAGGCCTGGCCCCCACGCAGATCGACGACATCATCCTCGCCGAATCGAACTACGGCGGAGGTGATGTCGCGCGGCACGCGGCAGTGGTCACCGGAATGACCCGGGTCCCCGGGCAGGCCGTCAACCGGCACTGCGCGGGAAGCCTGACCGCGGTGGGAAACGCCGCAGCACAGGTCATCTCCGGTGCAGAGCGGGCGATCATCGCAGGGGGCACCCAGTCCATCTCCACCAGTCCGATGCAGTCCTTCCGGACCCCCGGCACCGTGGACGAGTTCACCCAGAAATGGATGCCGCCGACCCACCCGGACAGCGCCGAGGCGCCGAACATGGACATGTCGATCACGGTCGGCTGGAACACCGCCGCCGAACTCGACCTGACCCGTGAGGAGATGGATGCGTGGGCGTTGCGGTCGCATGAGCGTGCCATCGCGGCGATCGATTCGGGCGCTTTCGTCGACGAGATCGTTCCGGTGTCGGCACGGCAGCAGGACGGGACGTTCGTCGAGTTCGCCACGGACGAGCATCCCCGTCGTGACACCACCGCAGAGCGGCTGGCCGGTCTCAAACCACTTCACCCCGAGATCGAGGGCTTCTCCATCACCGCGGGGAACTCGAGCGGGATCAACGACGCCGCAGCCGCTGTCCTGGTGGTCGGCTCCGACCTCGCGGCCGACGAGGGCCTGGAGGTGCTGGCCTCGGTGAAGGCCTGGGCGGCAACGGGTATCGATCCGGCCCACACCGGTCTCGCCGTGCTCGACGTCATCCCGAAGGTCTTGGACCGCGCCGGAATCGGCGTGGCGGACGTCGCGCTGTGGGAGATCAACGAGGCATTCGCGGCCGTCCCCGTCGCGGCGTGCAAGAAGCTCGGTATCAGCGCCGACATCGTCAACGTTCTGGGCAGCGGGTGTTCCATCGGTCATCCGGTGGCGGCGTCGGGTGCGCGGATGATTCTCTCGCTCATCAACGAACTGCGCCGTCGCGGAGGCGGTTACGGCGTCGCCGCGATGTGCGCGGGTGGTGGTCAGGCCGGTGCGGTCGTCATCGACGTCCCGGCGCCGGCGAACAGGTAGTCCTTCCCCGAATCGAACAAAGGAAAGTCATGACCGTAGACACCGATGCTGCGAACAAAGTTCTCAGCGGACTCCGGCCGTTCCCAGTCGCCATCACCACCATCGATGGGGGCTTCGCCAACGGCCTGATGTCGCTGTCAGCCGGCGCCGCCAGTATCATCCCGGATGCTCCGCGGGCGACCGTGAGTCTGACCAAGTACAACATGACGCATGACATGCTGCTGAGTTCCGGCGTTTTTGCGATGCATATGCTCAGCGCCGGTGACGACGAAGTCGATGCTTCGATAGAGATCCTGATGACCCTGGGCGGAAGCTCGGGTCGGGACGGCGACAAGATCGGCAAACTCCGGACCAAAGAAGGTGTCACGGGCGCACCGATCCTCCTCGATGCCCACAGCTACGTCGAATGCCGGGTGATCGGCTCGCTCGACGTGCAGGAGAGCACCATCTTCGTCGGCGACGTGGTCGCCTCCGAGGTGTTCAGCGAGGCGCAGCGGATCAAGATCGGTGAGGCGTGGGGCAAGCTTCCTGCAGAATGGATTGAGCAGTACGACGCCAACCACGTGCCTCAACTGCAAAGCGCCAAGGACCACCGTTTCGGTCAGAAGGTCTGAGGCCATCCGTGACTGTGGAAATCGAAACCGAGACCGGGGCCGGAGGTCCGCCGCTCGGATCCTGGGAACTGCCCGACGAGTTGCGGATGCTTCGTGAGACGGTTCGCCGGTTCATGCAGCGCGAGGTTCATCCTCTCGAGGCAACGCTTCCCCATGACACCGCCGGGCTTTCGCGAGATCAGCTGATCCCGCTGCAGGACAAAGCTCGTCGTCTGGGGCTGTGGGCTCTGCAGACTCCAGAGATGTATGGCGGCGCCGGCCTCAGCGTGCTCGGTCAGGTGGTGGTGGCCGAGGAGGCGTCCAAATGCCGTATGGGAGCGTTCTTCCCAGCGCTCGGCGCCTTCGGCGGCAATCCTCCCAATATCATGTTCAAGGCGTCGCCCGAGCAGTTCCAGAGATTCGCACAGCCGATCCTCGACGGCCGGATGACCAAGGCCTACACCGCCATCAGCGAGGCGTCAGGTGGGTCCGACCCGGCCCGCGCGATCACCCTTCGAGCGGTCCGCGACGGTGATGAGTACGTTCTCGACGGCAGCAAGATGTGGACCTCCCATGCCGAGGGGGCGGACTGGGGAGTGGTGTACGCACGGACCGGCGAAGGCCGTGCCGGGATCTCGTGTTTTATCGTGGAGAGGGGCACCCCTGGGCTGACGTTCAACCGGATAGGGGTGATGGCGTCGTTCGCGCCTTACGAACTCCACTTCGACAACGTGCGGGTGCCCGCGGCGAATCGCATCGGTGCCGAGGGTGGTGGGTTCGCACTCGCCAGCGACTTCCTCGTCTACAGCCGAATCCTGTACGCCGCCGGCCCGATCGGAATCGCGCAGGAAGCACTGAACTCGGCGTGTCGGTGGGCCAAGGGCCGAGAGGTCTTCGGTGGCAGGTTGTCCGACAAGCAGGGAGTCGCCTGGATGCTCGTCGACGCCGAGGTGGAACTGCGTGCTGCCCGGTTGCTGATGTATCAGGCGGCGTGGAATGCCGATCTGGGCCGAGACGTCAAGGTCGACGCCTCCATCGCCAAGATGTACGGCACGGAGGCGGCCTACAAGGTCATCGACACCTGCATCCAGGTTCATGGTGCGCTCGGGCTCTCCGATGAGTTGCCACTCGAGCGGTGGTTTCGTGACCTGCGAGTGAAGCGTCTCGGGGAAGGCGCCACCGAGGTCCAGCGCTTGGTGGTCGCACGGGAACTCTTCAGATGAAGGTGTGACATGGCGGAGGGTGTGAGATGGCGTTGAAGTTCAACCTGATGTTCCCCATGCGGGCGGTAAAACACTATCGCGAGTGGATCGGAGACGGCAGCCTCGGAGAGGTGGCCAAGTGCTGCGAGGAGGCCGGATTCGACGGCTTCTCGATGAGCGAGCACCCCTACCCCGACCGTGAGTGGCTGGCTCGAGGTGGTCATCACGCGTTCGACCCGTTCGTGTCGTTGGCGGTGGCCGCCGAGGCGACCAGCCGTATCCGTCTGCTCACCTACGCGATGGTCGTCGGATATCGCAGCCCGTATCTCGGCGCCAAAGCCGTTGCCAGTCTGGACCTTTTATCGGGCGGGCGGGTCACACTGGGACTCGGTGCCGGTTACCTCGAGACCGAGTTCGACGCGCTCCGGGCCGACTTCAGCGGCCGGGGCAAGCTCTTCGACGAGGCCATCGATGCCATGCGGGCGACCTGGCGTGGTGAGGAGCACGAGGGTCCGGCGTACGGCGCGGCGGGACACATCGCCCTGCCACTACCACAAACCGACGGTGGTCCGCCGATCTGGATCGGGGGAAACAGCCGCGCCGCTCGGCGACGGGTGATCGACAAGGCCGACGGCTGGATGCCGATCGCACAGCAGGCGTCGACGGCCGCGATCACGAGGACGCCACCCCTGGAGGACATCGGGGCCCTTCGCACGCAGATCGGCGAACTGAACAGGTTCCGAGCATCAGCAGGAAAACCCGACGTCGATGTCTCGTTCGTGCCTTTCGAGAAAGAAGTGCTGCGCAGGGACGGAGCCGCAGCTTTCGTAGCCGCCGTCGGGCCCGAACTGGCCGCGTACGAAGATGCCGGCGTCACGTGGATCACCATCGAACCGACCAGCCGCAGTTTCACCGATTTCCAGACCGACCTCAGCGTGCTGAGCGAAGGGCTCGTGCAGCGGCACGCGTTCCCGGCGTAAGGAGTCCGAATCATGACCCACGTACAGGCCCACGACATCGACGCATTCGTGGGCATGATCGAAGCCTTTCGAGACCTACAGGCGACTTTGTGTCTGGTGGCCCCACCGCACGAGGCGGCAGCGGAGATGACCGCGGCGATCGAGGATCTGACCGATCGGCTCCGGCACTTCGAGGTGGCCGAAGGGCAGCGCACGGCCAGAGAACTGGGCATGCAGGGCCTCGGGCACCCGATCCTCGTGCCCTATGAGTCGACCGACACCTCCGACGACTCCATGCTCGGTTCGGTGACGTTCGGTTTCGCCCACATGGGCAGCACCGACACGGTCCACGGCGGAGTGATCACCCTCCTGTTCGACGATGTCCTGGGAATGTTCGTGAGTCGCAAGGGACAGCCGGACTCGCGTACCGCGTTCCTCAAAGTCGATTATCGCAGCGCCACCCCCGTCTGCCGTGAACTCCGGGTGACCGCGACCATCGACAGCATCGAGGGGCGCAAGACCTTCGTGCGCGGCGCGCTGCTCGACGGGGACGTAGTGTGCGCCGAGGCACGAGCACTGTTCGTCCGGTTGCCATCCGGTCGGTCGTGACCGGTGCCGGCGAAGTCGAGCGAGGAGATAACTGATGACATTGGAGAATTCCGGTGCCCTGGTCACCGGAGCGGGGTCCGGTCTGGGACGCGCGATCGCACTTCGCCTCGCGAAAGACGGTGCGAACGTGGTGGTCTCGGACATCAGTGACGAAGGTGGTGCCACGACCGTGGACAGCATCCGCGCGGCCGGGGGGAAGGCGACGTTCATCCAGGCGGATGTCTCCGATGCCGACAGCGTCGAGGCGTTGATCTCGCGATCCGTCGAATACCTCGGGGGACTCGATCTCGCGGTGAACAATGCGGGGATAGCGCACACTCCCGGTGATCTGCACGAGTTGTCGATCGCCGAGTGGGATTCGGTGATGGGCGTCGACCTCCGAGGCACGTTCCTGTGCATGCGTGGCGAACTCGCTCACATGGTCGGCGCCGGGCACGGCAAGATCGTCAACATGGCATCGAACGCGGGCGCCAAGAATGCTCCTGGTATGGCTGCCTACACCGCCGCCAAGCACGGCGTCGTCGGACTCACCAAGAACGCCGCGCTGCAGTACGCGCGTCGGAACATCCAGGTGAACGCGGTCGGTCCCGGCACGATCCTGACCGAAGGGATCATCGCCTTCGGCGCCGACCAGCAGGAGAAGTGGGCCGATCTCATTCCGGTGGGTCGCATGGGCAAGCCCGAAGAGGTTGCGGCGGCGGTCGCCTATCTCTTGTCGGACGAGGCGGGGTTCGTCACCGGACACACCCTGCTGATCGACGGCGGACTGATGTGGGATTGACGTGCCCACGAGGAGGCCGCTCGGCGGGCGCGGGATCAGGCGCTCGTGAAGCCGTTGCGTACCAGAGCGAACGCCTCCGCCAGTAGTCGGTCCGGTCGGGCCTCATCAGATTCGGCCCACACGGTCAGCGGTCCAGCCGGCACCGAAGAGGCTCTGGGTCAACAGCTTGGGTGAACAGGTCGTCCTCACCGCGGTCTGAGAGAAACTCGACCGTCGAATCGTGCCCGTCAAGGCCGACGTGCGCAACCGCGCTCAACTGAAGTCGGCGCTCGACGAGGGACTGGCTTCGCTCGGCCATCTCGACATCGTGGTCGCCAACGCCGGAATACTGCCGATGGCCATGGGTGACCCGCACGCGTCAGATTTCGTCGATGCCGTCGACGTCGACCTCGTCGGTGTGATGAACACTGTCGCGGTGTCGATGCCGCACCTGGGCTCGTATGCATCGGTCGTGATCACCGGATCGACGGCGGCGATGTTGCCGAACACGACGGACAATCCGGCGATGGGGCCCGGCTCGGCCGGGTACGGGTGGTCCAAGAAGACCCTGGTCGGTTATTCCGAGCAGCTCGCACTGCACTTGGCCTCGGAGTTCATCCGCGTGAACGTCATCCATCCGACCAACGTCGACACTCATCTGTTGCACAACGATGGTCTGTATTCGGTGTTCCGCCCGGATCTGGAACATCCGACGCGCGAAGAGGTCGAGCCCGCCTTCGCGACGTTCCAGGCAATGCCCATCCCGTATGTGGACACCGTGGACATCTCCAATGCCGTGCTCTTCTTCGCGTCCGACGAATCCCGTTATGTCACAGGCCAGCAACTGCGTGGCGATGCCGGGTCGCTCCTGAAGTTCCCGGGGGCCCCACCAGCATGTAGTCCTTGTCGGGCAACGGGACAGAGAGTCCGACAACCAGGTCGTGTGACCGACGGTACTGCACGACAGCCCACGCGGGCGCTGACCCGAGAGTCGTCAGCGCCCGTCGTGTGCTGTCTGCGAACGGCCGTGCTCGAGGACTGATGCCGTCGACTGGGCGACGGCGGCCACCTCGGCGGTCCAGGCCCGGTTGGTCTCGGCCTCCCGGGTGAGGGCCTCGACGATCCCGTCGTCGGACAGCCCGTCGTAGAGCGACCAGATCTGTTGCAGTGTGGCCGAATCGGCTGCGGTGAAGGCTTCGGCGACGGCCAGTCCGCGGTCGTGCAATGCGGTCGGCTCGACCACCTGGTTCACCAGTCCCCAGGCCAGGGCGGTGGCGGAATCGAGATACTGCCCGGTGGCACTGAGGTGCCGGGCTCGCCGAACTCCGACGGCTTCGGCAAGACGGCCGGTCAACCCACCGCCGGGGACGATCCCGATGCGAGAGTGGGTGTCGGCGAACCGCGCGGTGGTCGACGCGATGAGAAAGTCGCATGCGAGCGCGAGTTCGAATCCACCCGTGACCGCCGGCCCGTCTACGAGGCCGATGACCGGCGTGGCGCACACGGCGACGCGGTCGATGCAGTTCTCGGTCTTCTCGCTCCCGGAGAAACCCCTGGCGGACAGCTCTTTGAGATCCATGCCGGCGCAGAACGAACCGCCCGCGCCGGTGAGCAGGATGACCGCCACGCCGGGGTCGTCGTCCGCGTCGGCAACAGCGGCCATGAGTTCCCGGTTGAGGTCCTGCGACAGGGCGTTACGTGCTTCGGGACGATTCAGTGTGACGGTGCACGTGGAACCGGAATGTTCGACGAGGACCAGGTCGAGGGCAGCCATGTTTCTCCTGACTCTAGGGCAGTAGGATCGTATCGTGTTCGTGTGCAACAAAATCCATGGTTGTGCGAATCTCGGCTGCGGCTGGCACGATGGTGCTTGATCGATGCGGGCGACGACGGATCGCACCAGATGAAGGGGGTGCCATGGCTACCGACAAGGTCTCGCACGACCGGGTGACACTTCCCGGCGGAGGACTCGAGTTGGCCGCCGACCGGTGGGCCGGTGGTGATTCCCGCGGCGTCGTCGTGCTGTTGCACGGCGGCGGGCAGACTCGGCATTCCTGGCGTACGGCCGGCGAACGACTTGCGATTCTGGGATGGACGACCTACGCCGTGGATCTCCGGGGTCACGGCGACAGCGATTGGGCGCCCGACGGCAATTATGGTCTGTCGGGGCACCTCGATGACCTGATGTCCCTGACATCCGAGATTCGTCGCCGCGAACCCGGACAACCGTTGTCGCTGGTGGGAGCGTCTCTGGGGGGCATTGTCTCGCTGATCGCAGCCGGTGAGAACAGGGGACTCGCGCAGGCGCTGGTCCTGGTCGACGTGGCCGCGAAGATCGAGGAGTCCGGTAGTGCGCGGGTCCGTGACTTCATGCGGAGTGCGCCCGACGGCTTCGACAGCCTGGAGCAGGCATCGGAGGCGATCGCCGCGTACAACCCGCGGCGCCGCCGGTCCGGCAGTCTCGAGGGCCTGAAGAAGAACCTGAGGCTACGAGGGGAGCGGTGGCATTGGCACTGGGACCCTCGCAGTCTCGATGTCGAAGACTCTGCCGACAGTCCCGAGCACCCGAACAGCCAAGTTGTCTATGAGCGTTCGCGAGCCGCCGCCCGAGACGTCACCTGCCCGTTCCTGCTCGTCCGGGGACGGATGTCGGACGTCGTCTCCGACGCGGGAGTCGCAGAGATGCGGGTTCTGATCCCGCATCTCGAGGTGGTCGACGTCCGCGAGGCGGGCCACATGGTCGCAGGAGACGACAATGACGTCTTCTCTGCCGGCCTGGCGGACTTCCTCGACCGTTCGGCTGTCGACGTACGCCCTTGATCCAGGCCGACGGCCTCTACGTTGCTCGCCGAGGGTCGCTTCAAACGACGGTGAGTCTCGATTCTGACATGCTGAATTCCTGATGCAAGCGTTTTGGCGCTCTATTACGGCTCATCAGTGCGGAATCGAGGCCACCGTCGATGACGGTCCGGTTCACACCAGATCATTTCTGACAGTGATATACATGATATGACCGTGATCACATGCAAGCGATGGAGAGAGAGGGACCACATGGGTTCGAAGCAAGAGGCGCCGGTTCGCGAGGTCCTGCGCATCCTCGACCTGGGCGACTTCCGGCCGAATCTGGAACGGGTGACCGCGTTGTTCCGCGAGGATGCCTGGTATCAGGTCGGCGTGCCTGCGCGGCAGGCGATCCAGGGGCGTGATGCCATCGCCGGGGAGCTCGCCCGTCAAGCCGACGACTACAAGGACTGCGTGTGCGAGGTCCTTACGGTCGTGTCGGACGACCGCTACGTCATCACCGAGCGGATCGACCATGTCACGATGCTGCACAACAACGTTCGCGTGCACAACCCGCTGTTGGCGATCTTCGAGATCGATGACGATGGACTCATCGTCAACTGGCGGGAGTATTGGGATGCCCTCTCCTTGTCGCACCGGATCGGCGTCGATCCCGAGCGGATGCAACAACTCATGGGGATCACAGACACGACCGTGGAGGCCGGGCGATGATCCTGACTTCTCTGGACATCGACGCCGACATGTTTATGCAGGGCACCGGCTGGGCGCTCAAGCCCCAGGGCGCCTGCAAAGGTGAAGTGTGTGTGCCCCTGCTCAACTCGAGTGATGGCGACTCGGCCGATGTGGACATCGTTTCCATCGCCGAGCGGCTCGGGATGGGTCTGGTGAAGGACGAACGGGTTGATGTATGGGCACTGGGCCCGGAATCGACGATCACGGGCCGGTCGCTTACGACGGCGGTGGCTCCGGAATTGGAACTGCCGCAACTCAACGGGACCCTCTTTCGACTTGACTCCCTGCTGGGCCAGAAGACCGTCCTGGTGGCGTGGGCATCGTGGTGTGGGTGTCGGGAAGACCTGCGCCTGTGGCGGGAGCTCCGTGACGAACTGCATCCGTCCGGAGTCGAGGTGGTGACGGTTGCCCTCGACACCGGCGGCGCCGAGGCAGCGCGTCCGTGGATCGAGAAGGCCGCTCCGTCACACCCGGCACTGATCGACCGGACCCACATCCTGGGAGCTCGTTTCGGTGTCACCAACGTCCCCAACGCGATGTGGGTCGACGAGCAGGGGGTGATCGTCCGACCGGCTGAGCCGGCCTGGCTCGAGAATCCGCACGAGAGTTCCGAGGTCGCCGCACAATCGCTCGACGAGATGCCTGCGGACCACCGCGCGGTCAGGTCGGAGATCGCCAAGATGAGGATCGATTACGCGCTCTACCCGGCCATGGTCCGTGACTGGGCAGCACACGGTGCCACCAGTCGCTATGTCCTCGATCCCGATCAGGTCATCGAGCGATCACAGCCGCGGTCCGCGAACGAATCGCTGGCCGCTGCCCATTTCGAGCTCGGTGAGTACTTTCACCGGCAGGGCGACCACGGAGCGTCGATCGATCACTGGCGCGCGGCGCACCGTCTGCAACCAACGAACTGGACCTACAAACGACAGGCCTGGAATCTGGAGGAGCCGGATTCGGTGCGGACCGTCGAGGCCTACGGTTCGGGATGGCTCGACGACGTTCGCGCACTGGGTGCCGAGTCGTATTTCCCGCCCCTGCGTCCCTGATCTGGGCGATGACCGCAACCCGGATCTGGATCAGCCCCGAGCCGGAAGCGGTTGCTCCTCCGGCACATTCGACGATCCGCGACGCGAGGGGATGGTCAGTGTGATCGCCATGCCGACGAAGGCGGCGGCCGCGGCAACGAGGAAGCACCAGGTGAACGTCGACTGGTCGGGCACCTCGGTGCCGCCGAGCGAGATCGTGGCACTGGCCAGGATCAGTGCCATCACGGCGGAGGCGACGGTGGTGCCCAGCGAACGCATGAGTCCGTTGAGTCCCACGGCGGCGCCGGCCTCGGTGGCCGGGACCGAACCCATGATCAGGGTCGGCATCGCCGCGTAGCCGACACCCACACCGATAGCACACACGATCGAGGCCAGCATCAGCTTCCAGGCCGCGTCCATGAGGAAGAAGGCGAGCAGGTAGCCGCATCCCAGGATGGCGGCGCCGATCGCCAGGGTGATCTTGGCGCCGATCCGGTTGATGAGGATGCCCGAGATGGGCGCGAAGATCATCATCATCAGTCCGCCGGGCGCCATCCACAGGCCCGCGGCCAGAAGCGACTGTCCCAGACCATAACCGGTGGCCTCCGGGAGGCGCAGCAGCATCGGCAGCACGATGGACTGGGCCATCATGCCGAAGCCGATCGCCGCGGCGGCGATGTTGGTCAGCAGGACGGCGGGCCGTGCGGTGGTGCGCAGGTCGACGAGCGGCTCACGCTGTCGCAGTTCGAAGAATCCCCATCCGATCAACACCAGAATTCCGCCGATACCGAGTCCCAGTGTGGCGCCGGACGTCCAACCCCAGTCGTTGGCCTTCGAGACGGCGATGAGGAAGGCGGACAGTCCCACGGCCAACCCGATCGCGCCGGGGATGTCGATGCGGCCGCCCGCGGCGTCGTTCACGCGCGGGACCAGAACGAGGACCGCGACCGTGACGAGGACGCCGAGACCGGCTGCCACGTAGAACAGGGCGTGCCAATCCCAGGTCTGCACGATCCAGGCCGCCAGCGGTAGGCCGATCGCACCGCCGACGCCGAGCGTGGCACTCATTGCGGCGACGGCCATCGAGGTGATCCGGGGCGGAGTGATCTCACGGATGAGGCTCATACCGACGGGGATGAATCCCATGGCCAGACCCTGCACGCCGCGTCCGATGATCAGCGGGATGAGCGAGTCGCCCAGCGCGCAGATCAGCGAACCGACCGTGAGCAGTACCGCACTCACCAGGAGGACCCGCTGCTTGCCGAACATGTCGCCGAGGCGTCCGGCGATCGGCATGGCCACGGCGGCGGCGAGCAGGGTCGCGGTGATGATCCACGATGCGTTGCCGATCGATGTCCCGAGCAGACGGGGCAGGTCGGGCTGGATCGGGATGATCAGCGTCTGCATCAGCGAGGCGACCAGGCCGCCGAAACACAACACCACGACGCTGCCGATCGCGCCGGCGGGTGCCTTCTCGACCGCGTCGGACGCGTCGTCGGTCAGCTCGGGCGCGGAACCTCGTACTTGGCTCATGGGGAGACCTCCTTCGAGGTATGCAGCATACATATGTAATGTACACAAGCAAATCGGACAGTAGGTTGTCCATGTCGACAGATGGAGGAGAGATGTCGGAGGACCATGCGCCCTGGCAGTCGCCGGTGCATCGTGACCTGGCGCAGGAGTTGCTGCGGATGTCGCGACGTCGCAGCCTGGTGCATCCCGCCGTCGGCCTGGAACGCTCGGCCTTCGCGATCCTCTGGATTCTCTCCGACGGTCGGCCGCGGACGTTGCGGGAGCTGACCGCCGACCTCCAGCTCGAGCAGTCGACGGTCAACCGGCAGGTCAACGCAGCCATCAAACACGGCTACGTCGAGCGGTTCGAGGTCGAGGACTCGCTGTCGAAGATGATCCGCCCGACCGAGGCCGGGCGAGAGGCGTTCCGGCGCGACGGCCTGCTGCGTGCCGAACGGCTCGAGCAGGTCTTCGCCGATCTGGCCCCGGGCTCGCCGCAGGCCCTGCTCCACGAGCTGCGTGCCTTCAACGACGCCTACGAGCGGACCCAGCACCGGCACGGTGCGGCCGATGAATCCGACCGCGGGAAAAGGGGATTGGCGTGACCTCGGCCGGCACATACGTGGTGACGGGCTCGGCGTCGGGGATGGGTGCGTCGGTGGCCGCCGCCTTGCGCGCGGACGGTCACACCGTGATCGGGGTCGATCAGCGCGATGCCGACGTCGTCGCCGATCTGTCGACACCCGAGGGCCGACGCCGCGCGGCCGACGAGGTCCTCGCCCGATCCGGCGGGCAACTCGACGGGGCCGTGCTGGCCGCGGGCATGGGCCCCGCGGCCGGGACGGGAGCGGATGATCGTCGAGGTCAACGTGTTCGGGGTGACCGAACTGCTGACCGCCTGGCGTCCGGCGCTGGCCGCTGGGGCGAAGGCGAAAGTGGTTGTCTTCGGTTCGAATTCGACGACGGTCACGCCGCTGGTCCCCAAATCCGCCATCCGACGCCTGCTGGATGGCGACCCCGAGGGGGCCGTCCAGGTGATCCGACGCCGGCGCGGCGTCACGGGCCCGGTGGCGTACGCGTCGTCGAAGATCGCGGTCACGCAGTGGTGCCGCCTGCACGGGACGGCGACCGAATGGGCCGGTGAGGGCATCCGGGTCAACGTCCTCGCTCCCGGGCCGGTCATGACGCCGCTGTTGCAGTCGCAACTCGACGGTCCGCAGGCCGGGCACGTGAAGTCGTTTCCGGTTCCGGTGCGCGAGTACGGAACTCCTGACCAGCTCGCCGCCTGGGTCATGCTGATGCTGTCACCGGCGGCGGACTTCATGGCCGGCGCGGTCGTCACCGTCGACGGCGGCACCGAAGCCTTGATGCGCGCACGGGACTGGCCGTCGCCGCTGCCCCCGCGGGCGATACCCCGGTTCCTATGGACGATGTATCGTGCCCCCGACAAGGGCATGGTCGCCGAGTACTAGAGGCCGGCCCGCTCGAGCGCCTCGTCGAACTCTTCCGACGCCTGCTTCTCGCTCTTGCCGTCGTCGAGCGCCTGGCGATAGACGGCGAACAGTTCCGCGCCCCGCTCCACATAGGCCTGCGTCCATCGCTCGGCGTCGACACGCCAGTAGCCGATGACGTCGTACGACCGGCGGTCCCAGCGAAGATTGCCGCGCAGGTGCTTGCGGATCGCACGCGACTCCGCCGCCTCGCCGGCGAACCAACAGTATGCGCCCGAGGTCGGCAGGGTGAGTCCGCAGACCGTGTCCGCGAGACGGCTCGGCGTGCGGGAGTTGCCGCCGACCAGCGTGATCAGCTCGACGTCGCGCTCGGGCAGATAGGCCAGTTCGGTCGGGGCGGGCACCTCGACCACGGCGGTGACACCGTCGGTCGACGGCAGTTCGTCGAGGATTCGGGCCAGGGCGGGGAGTCCGGCCAGATCGGCGGCGAGGATCAGGCGTTCGACGCCGGCGGGTGGTGCGTACCAGCACCGCGCGTGCGTCATCACCACGTCGTGCCCCGCTTCGGCGCGCTGGGCCCACAGCGTTGCAGGGCCGGCGGCATGGATGACGAAGTCGACGACCATGGTGCCGGCGGAGTGGTCGACCGAGCGGATCGAGTAGTTGCGGCCGTCGGGCGCCGGGTCGGTGTCGTAATAGGCCCACGTGCCGTCGCGACATTCCATATCCGGTGTGACACGCTCGGGGTCGTGTGGGAAGTAGATGCCCACGGCTTCGTCGGCGCCGCCGGGCAAGCCGAGTCCTGGCAGATCGTTCACGTCGAAGACGATGCGACGCAGATTGGGCGTCAGGTCGGCGACGTCGGCAACGCGTGCTCTGGAATAGCCCATGAGGTAACCCTAACCTGAGTCGGGCTGGACCTCAGTTACTAGGATATGCAACCATCGGAGAACTGTCGGTGTGGAGAGGAGTTCGCCCGTGTCGGAACCATCGGTCTTGACGGAGGAGAACGGGTCGGCGCGGTCGCTGATCCTGAACCGTCCGAAGTCCATCAACGCGATCGATCACGAGATGGTCGGCTCAATGGCCGAGCACCTCGCGGCCTGGGCCGCCGATGACGCGGTCGAGGCCGTCGTTCTCTCCGGCGCCGGTGAGCGGGGCCTCTGCGCCGGTGGCGACATCGTCGCCATCCATCGCGACGCGTCCGCGTTGAGCGGTAATCCCGAGTCGACCGATCGTGACGCCGAGCAGTCGCCGTCGGCGAGGTTCTGGTTCGACGAATACCGTCTGAACGCGCTGATCTCGGGCTATCCCAAGCCGTATGTCGCGATCATGGACGGCATCGTGATGGGCGGCGGTGTCGGGGTCTCCGCGCACGGCGACATCCGCATCGTCACCGACCGTACGAAACTCGCGATGCCCGAGGTGGGTATCGGCTTCGTGCCCGATGTCGGTGGTACGCATCTGCTTTCGCGCGTTCCGGATGGGCTCGGAACCTACGCCGGCCTCACCGCCGGTCACCTGCGCGGCGCCGACGCCATCGCGATGGGCCTGGCCGATCACTTCGTCCCGTCGGAGTCGCTGCCGGCGTTCCTCGCCGTGATCGGCGAGTCGGGAATCGAGGCGGCACTGTCCGCGCACGCCGTCGACGCGCCGGCTTCCGAACTCGCCGAACATCGCGGATGGATCGCGGAAGCGTTTGCGGCCGATTCGGTCTCGGAGATCGTCGAACGATGCCGCGCGGTGGGCTCGCCCTTCGCGGACAAGACCGCCGACGCGATCGAGGCGAAGAGCCCGACTGCACTGGTCGTCACCCTGCGTTCGCTGCGCGAGGCAGCCGGCGACGCGACCCTGGAGGACACCCTGGTGCGCGAGTATCGCGTGTCGGTGCGTTGCCTGCTGCATCCCGACATGGCCGAGGGCATCCGCGCCCAGGTCATCGACAAGGACCGCGATCCGAAGTGGGCCACGTTCTCCGGGGACGCCGTCGACGCCTTCTTCGCGCCACTGCCCGACGACCTCACGTTCCCGACCGTCTGACCGAGACCTTCCCCGGGTGGGAGTCAGCCCGTAACATCCCGCCCGTCACCGAACCGAAAGAGGACTGACCGTGACCGAACACCAGACCATCATCGTCGAGACCAGCGGCCGGGTGGGCATCATCACCCTCAACCGCCCCAAGGCACTGAACGCCCTCAACACCGAGCTGATGAACGAAGTGGTCGGTGCCGTCCGGGAGTTCGACGTCGACCAGGGGATCGGCGCCATCGTGATCACCGGCTCGGAAAAGGCGTTCGCCGCGGGTGCCGACATCAAGGAGATGTCGTCGAAGTCCTACGCGGACGTGGTCAACGAGCAGTTCTTCGGTGCCTGGGATGAGCTGTCGCGGGCTCGCACGCCGATCATCGCCGCCGTCACCGGCTACGCCCTCGGCGGCGGCTGCGAGCTCGCGATGCTGTGCGACACCATCATCGCCGGCGACAACGCCGTCTTCGGTCAGCCCGAGATCAACCTCGGCGTCATCCCCGGGATCGGCGGCTCGCAGCGTCTCACCCGCGCCGTGGGCAAGGCCAAGGCGATGGACATGGTGCTGACCGGCCGCCAGATGAAGGTCGACGAGGCCGAACGCCTCGGCCTCGTCTCGCGCGTCGTTCCCAAGGAGGACTGCCGCGCCGCCGCCATCGAGGTCGCCGAGGTCATCGCCTCGAAGTCGCTGATCGCGTCCGCCGCCGCCAAGGACGCGGTCAATCGCGCGTTCGAGTCGAGCCTCGTCGAGGGTGTCCGCGCCGAGCGCGCGCTGTTCTACTCCACGTTCGCGACCGACGACCAGACCGAGGGCATGGCCGCCTTCGTCGAGAAGCGGGACCCGAACTTCACCCACCGCTGATCCGAGACATTCGCAAACCCACCTCTTTTCGGTGTTTCCACCCCCTGTGTGGTGGGTGGATATACCGAAAAGGGGTGGGTTTGCGGCGTTCAGGAGAGTGTGCGCAACACCGCCAGGACCCGGTCGACGAGCGGGGACTGGGGCCCGTCGGGGAACGCGACGGCCAGTTCGACCTCGTCGTCGGTGTCGAGCGGGCGGTAGACGACGCCGGGTATACCGAGCGCTGAGGTGGGTTCAGGGACCAGGGCGACCCCCACCCCCGCGGCGACGAGTGTCACCAGCGTCGACGTCTCCTCGACCTCGTGCCGGATGCGCGGGACGAATCCCGCGCGTCCGGCGGCCGCCGACAGGACCCCGTGCATGACCGACTTCCCGCTGCCCGCGTGCACGATGAAGTCGTCGCCGCCCAACAGCGCGAGGTCGACGGGCGTATCCGATGCGCCGTGGGCGAGCGGATGATCGTGGGGCAGTGCCACGATGAGGCGGTCGCTGCGGATCGACTCGACCCGCAGTCCGGTGGTGTTGATGGGCATGCGCAGTAAGGCAAGGTCGATGTCCCCGGACTCGAGCGCGGCGATCTGGGCCGGTGCCAGCATCTCGCCGCGAACGTGGACGTCCACATCGGGCAGTTCGTCGCTCAGTGCGCGCACGAGCGCGGGCAACAGCGAGTAGGTGGCCGAACCCACGCACCCGATCGCGAGGTTGCCCTGCCGCCCGTCGGCGATCCGTTGCGCCTGTCGTGCAGCGGCGTCGACCGAGTCCAGGATCGCGACGGCTCGCTGCAGGTAATCCGCACCTGCCGGGGTCAGCTCGACACGACGCGTCGACCGGGCCAGCAGTGCGACACCGAGCTCGTCCTCCAGCTGGCGGATCTGCTGAGACAGCGGTGGCTGGGCCATGTGGAGCCGCTCGGCGGCCCGGCCGAAGTGCAGCTCCTCGGCGACGGCGCGGAAGTAGCGCAGGTGTCGCAGTTCCATGGAGTCAGTCTAGAGCGTTGATATCTGCTCCATATCAAATGCCGGGATATGGATACTTCTGCATATCGCTGTTGCTTCCTAGGGTGGACTCATGGCATCTCTCACCACGGACGCGGGTACCGACATCGTTGTCTGTTCGCCACTGCGTACCCCGGTCGGGCGCATGGGTGGGGCGCTGTCGACCGTGCCCGTCACCCGACTGGCCACCGACCTCCTTCGCGAACTCGTCCGGCGCACCGGACTCGAGGAGGGTGATGTCGACGACGTGATCCTCGGGCAGGGCTATGCCAACGGTGAGTCGCCGGCGCTCGGTCGCATCGCGGCTCTGGACGCCGGTCTCGGAGTCGGCGTACCCGGAATGCAGATCGACCGTCGCTGCGGTTCCGGGTTACAGGCGATCCTGACCGGGGCGTCGATGGTCGCGACCGGCGGTGCGCGCCTCGTCGTCGCCGGTGGCGCCGAGTCGATGTCGACCGTCGAGCACTACGCGCTGGGTCTTCGGTCGGGGATCAAGCAGGGTGGCGTGGAACTCCGCGATCGCCTCGACCGCGGGCGTCTGACCGCGGGCGGCGAGTCACACCCGGTACCGGGCGGGATGATCGAGACCGCCGAGAATCTCCGTGCGCGGTACGGCATCTCGCGGACCGAGCAGGACGAGTTCGCGGCCCGATCCCACGAACGGGCGATCGCGGCGCACGACAGCGGCCGCTTCACCGACGAGTTGGTGCCCGTCACCATCCCGGGCCGACGTGGCCGTCCCGACACCGTCGTCGACCGCGATGAGCACCCGCGAGCGGACGCTACTGCGGAATCGCTTGCAGCGCTGCGTCCCATCAGGCTCAAGATCGACGGCGAGTCGACGGTCACGGCCGGAAACGCCTCGGGCCAGAACGACGGTGCGGCCATGGCTGTGGTCACCACACGCGCCGAGGCGGAGCGCCGCGGACTGGAACCCCTTCTCGCCCTGCGTTCGTGGGCCGTCACCGGTTGCGAGCCCGAGGTCATGGGCATCGGCCCGGTCGGGGCCACCGCCGCCGCCCTCGACCGCGCCGACCTCACGCTCGACGAGATCGACCTCATCGAACTCAACGAAGCCTTCGCTGCCCAGGTGCTCGCCTGCCTGGCGGAGTGGAAGGTCGACCCGACCGATGAACGACTGAACCCCAACGGGTCCGGGATCTCGCTGGGTCATCCCATCGGAGCCACCGGCGCCCGCATCCTCGCCACCGCGGCCTACGAAGCGCGCCGGCGTGACGCCCGATTCGTCCTGGAGACGATGTGCATCGGCGGCGGACAGGGACTCGCCGCTATCTTCGAGGCGACCCGATGAGCGCGCAGGTGCACGCCGTCGTCACCGGACGTCCCGACGGACCGGCGGTCGTACTGTCCAACTCGCTGGGTTCGACGCATCGGATGTGGGATTCGCAGGTCGCCGCGCTCGAAGAGCGATTCCGCGTGGTGCGCTATGACACCCGGGGGCACGGCGATTCGCCGGTGCCACCGGGGCCGTACTCGATCGATGAGTTGGCCGATGACGTCATCGCGCTGCTGGACCGCTTCGACATCGAACGAGCACACCTCGTCGGGCTGTCGCTCGGCGGGATGACCATGATGCGCGTCGCCGCACGCAATCCCGAACGAGTGGATCGGCTGGCCCTGCTGTGCACGGCGGCGTATCTGCCACCGGCGCAGGGCTGGACGGACCGTGCCGCACTCGTGCGCGCCGACGGCACCTCGGCGGTCGCCGCGGCCGTGGTCCAGCGGTGGTTCACTCCTGGCTACCTCGCCGCGAACACCGAAGCCCGACAGCAGTTCGAGGCCATGGTCGCCGCCACTCCTGCCGAGGGATACGCGGCCTGCTGCGAGGCGATCTCCGCCATGGATCAGCGATCCGACCTGTCGTCGATCATCGCGCCCACACTGGCGATCGCCGGTGCCGATGACCCGGCGACACCGCCGGATCTGTTGCGCGACATCGTCGATGCCGTGCCTAACGGCCGCCTGCTGGTGGTCCCGGACTCGGCCCACCTGGCCAACGCGGAACAAGTCGACACCATCACTCCCGCACTCATCGAACACCTGGAGCAGCAATGAGCACTCGCGACAGTGCGGCCACGACGACGGTCGTCGACCGTCCCGGCGGCCCGACCAAACTCGCGGCGTCGGCCGCCGAGGCGGTCGCCGACATCCCCGACGGTGCGAGCATCGCGGTCGGCGGCTTCGGGCTGGCCGGCATCCCCGGCTTCCTGATCGACGCGCTCCTCGAGCAGGGGGCGGCGAACCTGACCATCGTCTCCAACAACTGCGGAGCCGACGGTGCGGGTCTGGGTCTGCTGCTGGAGGCCCGGCGCATCGATCGGGTCGTCGCGTCCTACATCGGTGAGAACAAGGAGTTCGGCCGCCAGTTCCTGTCCGGCGAGGTCACCGTCGAACTCACCCCTCAGGGCACCCTCGCCGAACGCATGCGCGCCGGCGGAAGCGGGATCGGGGCGTTCTTCACCCCCACCGGTGTCGGCACGCTTGTCGCCGAAGGCGGACTGCCCTGGCGCTACCACTCCGACGGCACCATCGCGGAGGCGTCCCCGCCCAAGGAGGTTCGGACCTTTCACGGTCGGGAGATGGTCCTCGAGGAGTCGATCGTCACCGACTACGCACTCATCCGGGCCGCCGTCGTCGACACGGATGGCAACTGCAGATTTCATGCTGCCGCACGCAATTTCAATCCGCCGGCGGCGATGGCCGGGCGCATCACCATCGTCGAGGCGGAGAAGGTGGTCGAGGTCGGCGAGCTCGGACCCGACGAGATCCATCTGCCCGGCATCTTCGTGCAGCGGATCGTCGAACTCGCGCCGGAACAGGTCGCGCGCAAGGGGATCGAGAAGCGCACCGTCCGTGAACGTCCCACCGCATCGCCGTCAGCCTAGGAGTGCCGACATGACCTGGACCCGTACCGAGATGGCCGCCCGGGCCGCCCGCGAACTCACCCCCGGTGACTACGTCAACCTGGGAATCGGTTTGCCCACCATGATTCCGGACCTCATGCCCGACAACTCCGGCGTCCACCTGCACGCCGAGAACGGCATCCTCGGGGTCGGACCGTTTCCCTACGACGACGAGGTCGACCCCGACCTCATCAACGCCGGCAAGCAGACCGTGTCGGTCCTGCCCGGGGCGTCGTACTTCGATTCGGCCACGAGCTTCGCGATGATCCGCGGCGGCCACGTCGACGTCGCGGTCCTCGGCGGCATGCAAGTCGCGATGAACGGCGACCTGGCCAACTGGATGGTGCCGGGTGCCCTCGTCAAGGGCATCGGTGGCGCCATGGACCTCGTCAACGGCGCCGGCCGGGTCATCGTGCTCATGGATCACGTCACCAAGAAGGGTGAGCCCAAGCTGCTCGAGGGCTGCGCGCTCCCGCTGACCGGCCGCGGCGTGGTGAGTCGCGTGATCACCGACCTCGGTGTGTTCGACATCGCCGGAACGGGATTCGACGTCGTCGAGTTCGCCCCGGGCGTGGACCTGGGGATGATCGAGGACCGGACCGGTGCGTCGGTCACCGACCGCACCGCCGCCTACGCGACGGCCGGAGCATAGATCGCCTGCAGGTACACACGCACGGTCGACGGAGTCTGACGCACGGTCGACGTCACCGGCGGGTGGCTGCGAGTTCGGCGCGGGACCGCACACCGAGCTTCGCGTAGATCCGGGTCAGGTGGTACTGCACCGTCTTCGGTGAGATGTAGAGCTCGGCCGCCACCTCCCGGTTCGACAGGCCGCGCGCGACAAGGGCGGTCACTGCCTCCTCCTGCGGCGTGAGTTCGGCGGCACCCTTTGTGGCGGTGTGGTTCTCACCACGCGACGTCGCGAGACCGCCCGCCTTCAGTTCGCGTTCACAGCGTTCGACGTAGGTGGTCGCGCCGAGTGACAGATACAGGTCGCGGGCAGTCCCGATGACGGCGTCGGCGACCCGGCGCTTGCCCGCACGTCGCAACGTCTGGCCGTAGGCGAAGTTCACCCGCGCCTGGTCGTAGCGCAGGCCGAGACCGTCGAGGAGTTCGATGCCCTCCTCGAAGGTGCGCCGTGCTCCGTGGATGTCACCGGTTGCGCCGAGGTGGCGGCCGCGCGCGTACTTCATCCGGGCTGCCGACGACCGGTGGCCCCGCTCGGCGGACCGGATCTCGTAGCGTCGCAGCAGATCGTCGGCGGCCTCGTGCCGTCCCTCGAGGACCAGTGCGTTGGCGAGGACGTCGACCCACGGCCACAGGCCCGGCTCGGACAGGGCCGGGACGGACTCGGCCATCGCGACGAGCGGCGTCAGTATCCGCCGGACCTTGCCGTAGTCGGCTGCGGCCTCCGCCAGTTGGGCCCGGGCCAGCAGGTCCGGTATCCGCATGATCTCGTAGTCGCCGATGGAGGTGCTGCTCTGTGCGATACTTCCATGCGCGTCCTCCCAGTTCCCGCGCAGCGAATAAATCTGGCTCGCAGTCCAGTTGAGCAGGGGCGTGGTGAGCGCGATGCCGCTGTTGCGGGCGAGCGCGCGGCCGGCCTCGACGCCGCGCAGCGCATCGTCCCAGTCGCCGGTGAGGAACTGGACCCGGGCGAGCCAGGCCAGCGCCCACAACGTGATCCGGGTGGAGCCACCGAGCTGCGCCATCGACACGGCGGTTTCGAGATCGGTACGCGCAGCGTCGATCTCGTCGAGGCCGAGTTCGAGCCAACCGCGACCCATGATCGCACGCTGCGCCTGCGCGCCGTATCGAACCCGTTCCGACACCGTCTGGTACTCGGCGCGTGCGGCATCCGGGTGTCCCGACCAGGCCAGTCCGAGTCCACGGATGACGGCGGCCTCCACTCGGGCGGCCGATCCGGCGTCGGCCATCGCGTCCGCGCGATCGGCCCAGTCCACCAACTCGGTGCCCTGGCATCGGACCAGGTTGTGCAGGACGAAACGTTGCGCGATCAGGGCGGCGACATCGGGTTCCCGCTCGACGTTGACGATCGCCCACGCCCGGTCGAGACGCAGCTGTGCCTCCGCCGACCGGCCCCGCAGGATGGCGAGGTACGCCAGGGTCGCATTGCGCAGTGGTGTCTCGCGCAGGCTCTCCACGGTCGGTACGAGGGCGCCGGCACCGGTGCAGTCGCCAGCGGCGAGGAGCGAATCGACCGCGAGCGTCACCCGTGTGTCGCGCTGCAACGGATCGGGGGTGAGCCGGCCCGCCTGCCCGTACAGCCCGGCGGCCTCGGCCCACGCACCGTCGGCGCCGCGGGCGCGTGCCAGGTCGGTGAGGGCGTCGGCGAGGGCGGCGTCGACCGTCGAGGTGGCCGCGACGCGGTGATGGAGCTGTCGGGCAGGGTCGTCGACGAGGTCCGCGGCCCGACGGTGGGCGTCGCCCACGGTCTTCATGCCGAGGACCTCGAGGACGGCGGCCCGCACCAGGGGACCCGCGAGACGCGGTTGCGCCTCCGCGGGTGTCAATGCCCTGTCGTCCGTCACCAGACCGGTTGCGCGCGCGTCGTCGATCGCGGCCAGGGGGTCGGTGATCCCGGCGAGCGCAATCGCGGTGGCGAGGGGCTCGGCCGGGTCGAGGATCGCGAGCGCTTCGATGAGCGCGCGAGCCGAGGTGCCGTTGTCCGGCAATCGCTTCCGCACCATCGCGATGACATGGGCCGGCGCAGGCAGTCCCACGCCGGTGCGGGACCAGGTGCCTGGCGGGACCTCGTCGAGCAGGGCCACGATGTCGCGGGGATTCCCGCCGGTGTGCCGGGCCAGTTCCTCCCGCATCGCCGGGTGCAGCACGATGCCGCGCTGCGCGGCGAGGTCGGCAGTACCCGTTGGGTCCAGGCCGTCGAGTCGTAGCTCGTCGAGTGCGTTGCCGACGAGCCGGGTACCCGGCCGAGACATGGTGAGGGCGACCAGGATTCGGCGATCCCGGTGTTCTCGGGTGAGTGAGACCAACGCCTGCAGTGACTCCTCGTCGGCGAGGTCGGCGTCGTCGACGGCGATGAGTCCGGCGGTGTCGCCGGGCACCTCGGTCGATGACTCTGCAGGAGTGGTGACCGCTGCGAGTAGTGCGTCGAGCAGGTCGTCCGGGGTCGGGTCGGCAGCTGTCGCGGGTGTGGCGTCGGGCCGGTCCTGTACCAGCTGCCGGATGAGTGCGCCGGGCGTGTGCGCTCGCCACGGTGAGACCGCGGCCCACAACGTGGAACCGGTTGTCGGAGCGGACAGCCGCCGCCGGACCAGGTGCCTCAGCAGCGTCGACTTGCCGATTCCGGGATCTCCCGTGACGGCCAGAAAACCCGACTCCGACACGGCGTCGAGCCGCGAGAAGAGCAATTCGATCTCGCGGTCGCGGCCGACGCACCCGCCGGTGACCATCATCGGTCCATACTAGTCAGCAGCTCAACCCTGATCGCCGCCGGCGACGGGCAGCACGGTCCCGGTGATGTACGACGCCTCGTCGGAAGCGAGAAAGCAGATGGCGGCCGCCTGCTCGTCGAGGGTGCCGTACCGGTGCAGCGACGACGACGCGATCGTCTGGTCGATGTGGGCCTGATACCACTGTGACTCGATCTCGTTGCGCGGCTCCGGTGTACCGCGTGAGATCCGACGCGGCGGTGCCTCGGTGCCTCCCGGCGCCGTGGCGACCACTCGGATGCCGTCGTCGGCGTACTCCATCGCCAGTGACGCGGTCAACGCGTTCACCGCCCCCTTCGCCGCCGAGTACGGGATCCGGTGAATGCCTCGCGTCGCCGCCGAGGAGACGTTGACGATCACCCCGCCCCCGGCGCGTGTCATCGACGGCAGGACCGCCCGGCACGCGTACAGCGTCGTCATCAGCGACCGGTCGATCTCGGCCCGGATCTGCTCCTCGGTGAACTCGACGAACGGTTTGAAGTTGATGGCGCCGCCCACGTTGTTGATCAGCACATCCACCCGACCGTACGTGGACAACGCCTGCCGGATCACCGACTCGGCGCCGCCGAAACCCTCCAGATCGGCGATGGCGGCTGCCGCGCCGGGACCGTTCGCTTCGAGATCGCGGGCCACCTCGGCGACCAGTTCCGATCGGTCGGCGAGGACGACCTTGCCGCCCTCGGCGCTGATTCGCCGGGCGGTCTGCTCGCCGATCCCCTGCGCGGCACCGGTGATGACGACGACCTTGCCGGCGAACCGGCCCGGGGTGACGAAACGCGGTCGACGCGAAACCGATTCGTCGGCCATCGCTCGGCGCATGGTCTGCTTCGACCGGTCGGCATGTGCGGTGATGAGTGCTCGTGCCGCGTCGTGGTCCCCGGCCTCGAACGCCGAGACGATATCGATGTGGTCCTGCGCGCACAACGGGTGACACCAGGTCGCGTTCCGTAGCACCTCACTCATGCGGCCCTTGACGCCGAGCGCCTTGTAGGCCTCGAGCAGGTGATCGTTACCGGTCTGGGCGAAGAGGTAGTCGTGGAACGCGGCGTTGGTCTCGGTGTACTCCGCGGCATCGACGAAGCGATCACCGTCCACGTACGGCACCGTGGCGTCGGCGAGCAGACGGTAACCGGCCAGCTGTTGCATGGACAAGCGCCCGAACGTCAGCTCGAGTGCGCCCAGTTCCAGGGCGGCCCGGGCCTCGAACAGGGCGTCCGACTCGTGGATCGCCGGATGCTCCTCGCCGATCTGGTAGCCCTGCGAACCGACGACTGCCGGTCCCGCCACGGTGTCCCCGACGGTGGGCGTTTCGGTCGCCACCGCGGGAACCGCTTCGTGCAGCGGTTCCAGGCTCGACGGCGCGAACACCTCCTGCCCGGCGATCGACCGTGCCGGACCCGCCGGATGCGACGCCGTCGGTCGCAGCAACCCCGCATCGGAGTCCAGTCCGCGGTCATCGGATTCGGTGTTCCACATCGGCTGTCCCGCGATGCGGGTCAGCGAGTCGTCGGCGCCAACGGCCGGCCGGGTGCCCGACCACGACACGAGGTCGGCGGCCGGAAGGGTCTGCTGACCGGCGATCGACCGGGCGTCGGACGCCACGATGATCGGGTCGTCGGCGTCCGGCGCGGGCGCCGGTCTCGCCTCCGGCGTCGCCACCCGGGCGGTTTCGTCGGTGAGCACCTCGGTCTCGTCGACTGTGCCGTCGTCGGCACCGGCCTCCGGACGCGCCGCGAGCGCGAACTTCTCGTAGTAGAAGCCCGTCGGCGCGATGCCGGCCTGGGCGACGTGCTTGCGAACCGACTCCACCATCGGCGGCGGACCGCACAGGTAGATCGCGACATCCCCGTCGTAGAGGTGGGCCGGCTCGATCAGGCTCATCACGTAGCCCTTGTTGACCGCGGAACTGGCCGGGTCCGAGACACAGTGGTCCCACGTCAGACCGGGCAGCTTCTCGGCGAAGAACTCGACCTCGTCGAGGGCAACCAGATCGGTGTCGGTGGACACCCCGTAGATGAGGTGGACTTTTCGACGGCTGTTGTCGGCGTGCAGCTTCCGCAACATCGACAGGATCGGCGCAAGGCCGGTGCCGCCGGCCAGCAGCAGCACGGGGCGGGTGGCCTCGCGCAGGAAGAACGATCCGTGCGGACCGGTGAACGCGATCTCCTCGCCGCGGGCGGCGCGGTCGGTCAGGTAGGTCGACATCGCGCCGCCGGGACTCAGCTTGATGAGGAAGACGAGACAGTCCTCGTGCGGGCCGTTGGCAAACGAGTACGACCGGGTCACCGGGGTGCCCTCGCCGTCGTCGCTGCCGGGGATCTCGATGTTGACGTACTGTCCGGGCAGGAACGCCAGCTCCCCGCGGTTCTCGATCCGGACCTCGAGACGCATGGTCGAGTCCGAGAGTCGATCGAGTTCGACGATGGTGCCGGTGAATCGGGACGCCTGGGTCTTGGCGACATCGGAGGTCGCCGGAATCTGCAGCACGAGATCGGACTTGGGCTTCATGCAGCAGGGGAGCGCATAGCCCGCGGCGGACTCGTCGTCGGAGAGCGCGTCCTCGATGTATACCCCGCCGTCGAAATCGCCGGACTCGCAGAACGACTTACACGTTCCACAGGCCCCGTCGCGGCAGTCCAGCGGGATGTTGATCCGCTGACGGTAGGAGGCGTCGGCGACGGTCTGGTCCTCGCGGCACGAGATGAACCGCGTGACACCGTCTTCGAAGGACAGCGCCACCTGATGGATGGTGGCCTCGCCGTCGGGGGCTCGCAGGTCGGCGCCGACGCCGTTGTCGGTGGTGACAGTCATGGACCGGTCCTAGAAGTGGTAGATGTCCACCACGTGGTGGATGTAGTCGTTCTTCAGCACGATCGTCTTGCGTCGGATCAGCGGTTGCTCGCCGGAGAAGTCGATCGTGTAGAAGGAGGTCCCGTAGTACGGGTCGACCGTGTTGTACCGGAAATACATGGTGTGCCAGTTGAACCGGACGTCGACGAGATCACCGCGCCGTTCGATGACCTCGACGTTGCCGATGTTGTGGCTCGTCCGGGGTTCGGGCAGTGAGGTCGCCGACGACCGCTCGGTGCGGATGCGGAAGACCCGGTCCTCGAGGCCGCCCTTGTTGCCGTAGTAGATCAGCGAGATCTCGCGGTGCGGGTTCTCGGTGAGACGATCACGGTCGTCCCAGGCCGGCATCCAGTACACGACGTCGTCGGCGTAGCAGTCGAGCCACTTCTCGAATTCGCGGTCGTCGAGGTAGCGGGCCTCGCGGTACAGGAACTGCTCGATCATGTTCTGGGTGATGAGCTTTCCGCCGGTGGATATGCCCGACCCGGCGGGATCAACAGCGGCGGAATTGGTCTCAGCGGTGGTCATGGTGCTCTCCTTCAGGGCGGTGGGCTGGGCGGCGGTCTACTGGGCCGGGGCCGCTGCTTGTTCGGCCGCCGCCTCTTCCTTCGCGGCAGCTGCGCGCATCCGCTCGAGCCAGTAACCGTGCTGGACCGGGTAGAGCCCCTCGTCCTCGTTCTTGACGCCGGCCGAGATGACCCCGGTCATGCCCAGCGATTCGGCGACGGGATCGGGACCGGTGAGCCAGTGCTCGGCACCGCGGCTCATGTCGTTCCACGGCGCGGCCTGCGCCCGGAACGTGAGCTGGCACGACCGGAACTCCTCGAGGTCGTCGGGAGTCGCCATCCCGGACGCGTTGAAGAAGTCCTCGTACTGGCGGATGCGGTGAGCCCGCGCGGAGTCGCTCTCACCCTTGGGCGCGATGCAGTAGATGGTGACCTCGGTCTTGTCCGGCGCGATCGGACGGAAGTGGCGGATCTGCGTCGAGAACTGGTCCATCAGATAGACATTCGGGTACAGGCATAGATTGCGCGAACCCTTCACCATGAACTCGCCCTTGGCGTCGCCGTGGATCTCCTTGAGCTGCTCCATCGAATCCCACAGCGGACGGTCCTGTGGATTGGCCGCCCAGGTCCACAGGCACAGATGACCGTTGGGGTAGGACCAATAGCCGCCGCCGGACTTTCCCCAACCGCCGGCGTCGAGTGCCTTGGTGTCGTTCTTCGACTCCCCGGTACTGCGACGAGACGTGGTGGCCGCGTAGTTCCAGTGGGTTGCGGTCACGTGGTAGCCGTCGGCGCCGTTCTCCGCCTGCACCTTCCAGTTGCCGTCGTAGGTGTAGGTCGACGCGCCGCGGAGCACCTCGAGGCCGTCCGGCGACTGGTCGACGAGCATGTCGATGATCAGTCGGGTGTCGCCGAGATGCTCCCCTAGCGAGGCGACGTCCTCGTTGAGGCTGCCGAACAGGAAGCCGCGGTAACTGTCGAAGCGGGCGACCTTGGTCAGGTTGTGCGAGCCGTCGACGTCGAAGGTGTCGGGGTAACCGGCCCCATCGGGATCCTTGACCTTCAGAAGGGTCCCGTCGTTGCGGAACGTCCAACCGTGGAACGGGCAGGTCAGGGTCATCCGGTTGTCGGTCTTGCGCCGGCAGATCATCGCGCCGCGGTGCGCGCAGGCGTTGATCAGGCAGTGCAACTCGCCGTTCTTGTCGCGGGTGATGACGACGGGCTGCCGGCCGATGTAGGTGGTGAAGTAGTCGCCAGGTTCGGGGACCTGGCTCTCGTGTGCGAGATAGATCCAGTTGCCCTCGAAGATGTGCTTCATCTCCAAATCGAAGATGTCCTCATCGGTGAAGATCCGCCGGTTGGCGCGGTAGACACCGGCGTCTCGGTCGTCGACGACCGCGTCGTCGAGGACCGAGTTCACATGATTCAAGTGTTCCGATACGGACGCGGTCATGGTCGTAAACCTCCAGGAAGTGGGCTGCTCTCTGCACTGTGGCAGCACGTGGTGGCGATCACACCCGGGTAATTGCCAGTCCTGGCCAAGCAGCCTATTGATCAATGGCGTCAATCAATTGCCGCAATTTGTGTCTTTGTCATGTATGGATCGACGCTCTACCGTGAGACGTGTCCGCGGTCACAACCGCGGTGTCGATCAGTACGAGACGAGGCGGGTCATGGAGCTACGGCACTTGCGGTACTTCGCCGCCGTGGCCGACACCTGTCATTTCGGGCAGGCAGCGGAGTCGTTGCACGTGGCACAGCCCGCGCTGTCGTACGCAATCCGCCAGCTCGAGGCCGAGCTCGACGTCACCTTGTTCACGCGGACCACCCGTCAGGTGTCGCTCACCCCGGCCGGGCAGTACCTCAGGGCCCAGGCCGAGCGAATTCTCGCCGGCGTGGACGAAGCCGTGGACGGCGTGCGTCGGATCGCCGCCGGCCGCAGCGGCCTCGTCCGGGTCGGTATCACCGGTATCGCCGCGTTCTCCCATCTGCCGCGCATCGCGCGGGTCGTCAAGCGGGAGTTGCCCGATGTGGATCTTCGTATCCAGTCCGACATGCTCACGCCGGGCCAGTGCGACGCCCTGCGCGCCGGCACCCTCGACCTCGGGATCCTGCGCCCGCCGGCGATCGGGGAGCACATCGACACGACGGTCATCGATGTCGAGCCGATGGTTCTCGCGGTGTCGGTCGATCACCGACTGGCCGCCGAGCCCGTGGTCTCCGTCGCCGACCTCCGCCACGAGCCGTTCGTGCTGTACGACAGCCGGGACTCGGCCGTCAACGACGCCGCGATACGGACATGTCGCGCAGCGGGTTTCGTTCCCCACCGGGCGCACCAGGCGCCGGGTACCGCGGTGCTGCTGGCCCTGGTCGCCGCCGGGCTGGGGGTCGCCCTGCTCCCGGCCTCGGTGCGGTCACTTCCGCTCGACGGTTTGGTGGTGCGCGACCTCGTCGATGCCGACACCGTCGAGGTGGCACTCGCCTGGCGATCGGGTTCCGACGACCCGGTCGTCACCGCGGTCGCCGACGTCATCGCCGCTGCCTTCGCCGATTCCGCCGCCGCACAGTCGCGCGACACCCAGCTTGCCGACCACCGTTCCGTGAGGACCCGACTGGGTGCTCGATCTGGAGAGAAACCGTGAAAATCACCGCTGTGGAGGCGATTCCGTTCGCCATCCCGTACGTGAAGCCGCTGAGGTTCGCCTCCGGCGAGGTGCACGCCGCGACCCACGTGCTGGTCCGGGTGCACACCGACGCCGGCGTGGTCGGCGTCGCCGAGGCGCCGCCCCGCCCGTTCACCTACGGCGAGACCCAGGACGGCATCATCGCCGTGATCGAGGGCATCTTCGCGCCCGCGGTCGTCGGCCTGACCTTGCTCGAGCGTGAGGTGGTCGCCGCCCGGATGGCTCGCACGGTCGGCAACCCGGCCGCGAAATCCGCTGTGGACATGGCGATCTGGGATGCGTTGGGCAAGGTGCTGGGACTCCCGGTCGGCGACATGCTCGGCGGCTACACCGACCGGATGCGCGTCAGTCACATGCTCGGGTTCGCCGAGCCGGCCGCGATGGTCGCCGAAGCCGAGAAGATGGTCGACACCTACGGGATCCGCACCTTCAAGGTGAAGGTCGGACGTCACCCGGCATCCCTCGACACCGCGGTCGTCCGCGCGCTCCGCGAGCGGTTCGGCAGCGACGTCGAACTCTACGTCGACGGCAATCGGGGCTGGACCGCAGCCGAGTCGGCGCGAGCCATGCGGGAGATGGCCGACCTCGATCTGCTGTTCGCCGAAGAGCTCTGCGACGCAGCCGATGTGCTCGGTCGCCGGTGGCTGGTCGAACAGCTGCCGGTGCCGTTCATCGCCGACGAATCGGTGCCCACGCCAGCCGACGTCACCCGCGAGATCCTCGGCCGGTCGGCGACCGCCGTCAGCATCAAGACCGCGCGGTCGGGTTTCACCACCTCACGCCGCACGCATCACCTCGCCGAGGGGTTGGGCGTCCCGGTCGTCATGGGCAACCAGATCGACGGACAGATCGGGACGGCGTGCACGCTCGCCTTCGGCAGCGCCTTCGAGCTGACCTCGCGCTACGCGGGTGAGCTGTCGAACTTCCTGGACATGAGCGACGACCTGCTGACCGAGCCGTTGCAGATCCGCGATGGCCACCTGCACCGTTCGACCGCGCCGGGCATCGGTTTCGAGATCGATCCGGACAAGCTCGACCGCTATCGCACCGACAACTAGACCCGCACGCCCACAACACGTCTCGTGGCAGCCCCACGAACCCAGTAGCAAGGAGAAGAACATGACCACCACCGAGCATCCCCAGGAAGTCGCCACCGCCGCGGCGTCCGGCGCCTCCGCCACCGAGCGGTTCCACGCGGACAAGTCTCCGTTCGAGGCAGTGAAGGACACTGCGCCGGAACGTGTCTCGACCCTCATCAACGAGGTCCTCGCGGGCGTGCACGAGGTGATCCGGAAGCACAAGGTGACCTACGACGAGTACAACGCGCTCAAGGCGTGGCTCATCAACGTCGGTGAGGACGGCGAGTGGCCGCTGTTCCTCGACGTCTGGGTGGAGCATGTCGTCGAGGACGTCGCGACCTCGCATCGTCAGGGCAACAAGGGCAGCATCGAAGGCCCGTACTACGTCCCGGACGCTCCGGAACTCGGCGCCAAGGGCACTCTGCCCATGCGGGACAACGAGCCCGGCGACCCGTTGGTGTGGACCGGCCAGGTCCGGTCGTGCGACGGCACCGCCCTCGCCGGCGCCACTGTCGAACTCTGGCACGCCGACGACGACGGCTTCTACTCGCAGTTCGCGCCGGGAATCCCGGAGTGGAATCTGCGCGGCACCTTCACCGCCGATGACGAGGGCCGCTTCGAGATCACCACCATCCGGCCCGCGCCGTACATGATCCCGACCGATGGCTCGTGCGGGAAGATGATCTCCGCGGCCGGCTGGCACCCGTGGCGCCCCGCGCACCTGCACCTCAAGGTCTCGGCACCGGGCCACGAGCAGCTGACCGCACAGCTGTACTTCCCGGGCGACCCGCACAACGATGACGACGTCGCCAGCGCCGTCAAGCCCGAACTGGTGCTGGACCCGAAGGACGACGGCAAGGGCGGCTTCACCATCTCCTACGACTTCGTGCTGGATCCGGCGAAGTAATGCTGTTCCACGTGCGGATGGACGTGTCCATCCCCGACGACCTCGACCCCGACGTCCGGGCCGACACGGTCGCCCGGGAGAAGGCGTACTCGCAGGATCTACAACGCGCCGGCAAGTGGCCGCACATCTGGCGGATCGTCGGGGAGTACTCCAACTACTCGATCTTCGACGTCGAGTCGAACGACGAACTGCACACCCTGCTGTCAGGTCTGCCGCTGTTCCCGTACATGCGGATCAAGGTCACCCCACTGGCGACCCATCCTTCCGATATCAACGGGCCTGCTGCTCCCTGAGGAGGGAGCGAGCCCACCCATCTGCTCCCTGAGGAGGGAGCGAGCCCACCCATCTGCTCCCTGAGGTGCGAGCGAAGCGAGCCTCGAAGGGACGGCGAGTCAACTCACCAGCCCTTCGAGGCTCGTCGCTTTCGCTCCTCGCACCTCAGGGGGCAGGGGGTGTTGCTTTCGCTCCTCGCGCCTCAGGAGGCAGGCGGCGCCGATCGCAGCGTGAGGATCGTGATCTCCGGCGGCGTGAGGACACGGACCGGCGGGCCCCAGGCGCCGGCGCCGCGGGTGGTGTAGATCGTGGTGTTCCCGATCTGGTCGAGCCCGGTGATCGTCGGCTGCTGGGCACGGACGAGGTAGCGGATGGGCCAGAGCTGGCCGCCGTGCGTGTGCCCGGACAGCTGGAGGTCGACACCCAGATCCGATGCCTCGACGGCCTGCTTGGGCTGGTGGGCGAGGAGCAGGGTGAAGTCTTCGGGAGACGTTCCCGCCAACGCCRCCGGGAGGTCGGGCTCGTACGGTTCGGGGGCGGTGGCGTCGTGGACGCCGGCAAGTGTGATGGTCGCGCCGTCGACCTCGATGGGCGCTCGTGCGTTGCGCAGCGTGCGCACGCCGAATTCCTCCCAGACGTCGAGCCACCGACCACCGTCGTCGGCGTAGTACTCGTGGTTGCCGCTCACACCGAAGACCCCGAGAGGCGCATCCAGATCCGCGAGGGGTTCGAGGGTATCGCGGACGTTCGGGATGGTGCCGTCGGTGAGGTCGCCGACGAGGACGACGAGATCCGGCTCCTGCTCGTTGACGTCGTCGACGACGCGCTGGGTGAACGACGCGTCACGGGCCGGGCCGACGTGCAGGTCGGAGATCACCGCGATGCGCGTTCCGTCGAACTGCGGCGGCAGGCTCGCGAACGTGGCGTCGATGTCGACGACCTGGGGGCGAGATGCTTCCCACACCCCGTAGCCGGTGACCCCGAGCGCGACCACCACGACCGCGGCCGTGGCGACCCGGAGCTTGCTGAGCCGACGGGCCGCGAACGAGGGGTTGTCCTGCACTCCGGATCGACGTCGCCGGATCCAGCGGACGATGTGTGCGGCGAACGACACGAGGCCCACCACCGCGAGGCCGAGGAACAGGTAGAAGACGGCGGCGAGCCAGATCAGCCCGATCGTGCCGATGGGCCGCGCCCACGACGGGTCGAGCACCCGTCCGGTGGCGAAGCCGATGAGGGCGAGCGCCCACAGCACGACCATCGCCACGTCGGCGATGATCGACCAGGGGCGCGGCATCGCGGTCGCGCGGACGATGCGCCGATGCAGCCAGAACGTGATGAGTCCGAAGACGACGGCAGGAAACAACGCCACGGGATGGACTCCTGAGGGTGGTGACGGCAGGGCGACGGAGGGCCAGGTGCCCGGTCATGGGCGGATTGCCCCATTCTGCCATCGGTTCGCGTTGGTACCCTCGCCGCCATGGCCGAGGTCCTCATCACCCCGCTCGAGCTGGCCGAGATGCTGCTGGCGACTCCGCCGATCCTGCTGGACGTGCGCTGGCAGCTGGGCGACTTCGATGGTCGGCACGCCTATCGCGAGGGTCACATCCCCGGTGCGGTCTACGTCGACCTCGACTCCGAACTGGCGGCCCCGCCCTCCGGGCCGGTCGGCGGCAGGCATCCGCTGCCCGACGTCGCCGACCTCCAGGAGGCGGCCCGGCGATGGGGGATCGACGACGCCGTCCCGGTGGTGGTCTACGACGACTCCGGCAACCTCGCGGCCGCGCGCGCCTGGTGGCTGCTGCGGTGGGCGGGTGTCGCCGACGTGCGACTTCTCGACGGCGGCCTCGCGGCGTGGCGTGCCGAAGGCCTGCGCACGACGACGGGCGACGGCGGTCGGCCGCGAGCGGGCAACGTGACCCTGAGCCCCGGACACCTGCCGGTCGCGACGATCGACGACGTCGCGGCCGGGCCGGCACACCTGCTCGACGCCCGGGCCGCCGAACGCTATCGCGGCGACGTCGAACCGGTCGATCCGCGCGCCGGCCACATCCCCGGGGCGATCAGTGTCCCGACGGCGGACAACGTCGACACCTCCGGCCGCTTCCGTCCGGCGGAGGAGCTACGACGCCGGTTCGCAGATGTCGGTATCGACGGCGGGGCCGGCTCCGATGTCGTCGTCTACTGCGGTTCCGGGATCAATGCCGCGCACCAGATCGCGGCGCTTGCCATCACGGGGATCGACGCCGCGCTGTTCCCGGGTTCGTTCTCGCAGTGGTCGTCGGACCCGGAACGGCCGGTCGCCGAGGGCGACCGGCCCTGAGGCGAGAGGAGCGCAAGCCGCACTCTCTGCTCCCTGAGCAGCCTATGAGGGTTTGTGTCAACAGGGTCCTGTGATGGGTGTGGGCGTGGGGGTGTGGCCCGGCGGCCGGTGGTGGCTGCGGGATGGATGATGGTGGGGTTTTGGATGGCCGGGGTCGTTGCCTGGCGCGGGCTCTACCTAGCGGTCAAACGGGTTGGTACCCAACAGCCTTCATTCGAGCTTGGTTCGCGCCGGGGTGGGACTGCTCAGGCTCAGGGTCGGGCTTATGTGCCCAAGGAGCAGCGAGCTTGTCCCGGCCGGAAGGGGTTTAGGGGTCAGGCG
>NZ_LZMP01000069.1:0-2466 GCF_001691435.1 Gordonia sp. UCD-TK1
TTTTCTAGGACGGTTGTTGAGGGTGTAGGCGATGGCCTCGAGGTCCTCAGCTGACCACCGCGACAGATCAGTTCCCTTAGGAAAATATTGGCGCAGAACACCATTGGTGTTCTCGTTGGATGGTCGCTGCCACGGTGAGTGCGGATCGGCGAAGAACACCTGCGTTCCGGTGTCCATCGCGAACTGGGCGTGAGCGGACAGTTCCTTGCCGCGATCCCACGTCAACGTTTTGCGCAACTGCTGCGGCAGCGCGGCGATCGACGCTGTCAGTCCTGCATTCATCGCGATGGCACCGTAGCCACCGAGTGCGGGCCCGTTCTTCACAGGCGGCTGCTCACCCCAGCCCTGCTGGCGTGGCAGATGCACCAGAAGTGTTGCACGACTACGACGTTCAACGATCGTGCCGATCGCCGATCTCCCAGTTCCGATAATCAGATCACCCTCCCAGTGCCCGGGGACGGCACGGTCCTCGGCCTCGGCAGGGCGCTGACTGAACACGACATCGGAGGTGACGTGACCCTGCGGCTTGTTGCGCGAGCGGGCCCGCGGCTCCCTCAGTGCACGTCCGGTGCGCAGGCACGCGACCAGCTCACGTTTGAGCGCGCCGCGGCCCTCGATGAACAGGGACTGGTAGATCGCCTCGTGACTGATACGCATGGATTCATCATCGGGGAAGTCGACCTTCAAACGCTGGGAGATCTGCTCTGGACTCCACGCCAGCGACCACCGCCGGTTGGCCCGGTGCGGTTTGTTAAGCCCCTTCCATGGCGGTGGCGTGGGGCCCGCAGCGATCGTGCCATCGGGACGGCGGACAACGCCGGCCAGGCGGTCCTGTACGTACTCCCGCAACTCGACGTGGGCCACGAGCTTCGCTGTTTTCGGGCGCTTGGCGGCCTGCTGGGCTTTCCACTGCGCCACCAACGCCCGATACTCGAGCTTCCCGCTCCTGGTTGCGGCGTTGCGCCGTAGCTCACGCGAGATCGTGGCCGGACTCCGCCCGATCCACCGTGCGATCTCACGCACCCCACGATCCTGGGCGCGTAGCAGCGCGATCTCTTCCCGTTCGGCGAAGGATAGATAGCGGCCCGAAGGCTCATCCAGACTCAGCGGCCTCATGCCGCCAGCGTGGCGGAACCAGCGTGTACCCACCGGCACCGACACACCGACAGCGATCGATGCCTGTGCCGTGCTCACCCCCGTCGCGACCACCCGCCAAAACTCACGTTGCACCTGCCGCGACGGCTCCGGCCGCCCCGGCGATCGCATCGCCGGCCGAAGTGCACGATCAGCACGCCACTGCCGACGAACACCTACCGCCACATCGCTGGTCCTCCGACTCCAGTCCGCCGTAGCCACCGCAAACACCTCCATGATCATGGTGTTGCGACGACCAGTTGAATCCGCCCACCAGATCCTCCGCACGTACACCATCAGCGGACCGCACGGTCGTACGGACTCCCTTGGACCTTCGAATCCCGTTGTGGCCTAGCACTTTCATCGCTCGATCAACGGCGCCATAGGACACCCCGGGCAGTGTTGTCCGATGCAGATGGGCGCGCATCTTCACCCGCCCRTAGAGGCCCTCCGGAGTCATCTTCCGCCGGCCGTCGTCATCGGTGCGCCAGACCACGGTGCGCACCGCATCGACGACGTGGGCATCGGAGACGGTCCGAGCGGCAGGCGTGCGTGTTCGCGATGCCCGGTAGGTTCGTGCGGCAATCATGCAGCCCTGCTCACGCAAGACCCGACAGATCGACTCGACCGCAAAACCGTTGGCGCGCATCTGATCTATGAACGCCACGATCATCGGTTGCGGCGGTCGAGTTCCCCCGCGAAGAAAGTCGTCGCCGCTTTCAAAATGGCAACGTCCTCTCGCAATTGCTTGTTCTCCGCCTTGAGTCGCTTGATCTCAGCGGACTCCTTCGACGTGGTCCCCGACCGGGCGCCGGCATCGACCTGGGCCTGCACGGCCCACCGACGTACCGTCTCCCCACCGACACCGACCTGCTTGGCGATCGCCTCTGCCGCGGCAGTCAACGACGTGTACTCGCCGCCGTGCGCCTCCAGCAAACGCAAGGCCCTCGAACGGACCTCCGGATCGATCTTCTTAGGCATGTGCTCATCCTTCCTGACTCAGAAGGAAGCGGCATCAAACCAGGGGTGATTCACGGACCTTCTCGGTGAACAAGGGATCTCTCGACAGCTTCCACGAATCCTGTTTGTGCGGAGCCAATCCGAACGCCCGCCACACACGCGACACGGTTGACTGTGACATGTCGAGATGCTCGGCCATCGCCCGCGTCGACCAGTGTGTCGCATTCTTCGGAGTGGTCTCGAGAGTCGCGGTGATCAAGTTTTTGATCTGCTCGTCGTCGACGGTGCGAGGTCGCCCAGGCCGGGGTTCGTCGAGCAACCCCTCGCAGCGGTGCTCGACGAACCGGCCTCGCCAGCGCCGCACGGTACTGC
>NZ_LZMP01000070.1:0-1303 GCF_001691435.1 Gordonia sp. UCD-TK1
CATCTCGTTCGTCGTCACTGATTTCGGTGCCGGTCATTGTGTGTCTCCTGTGTGTTTGGCGGCGGCGATGAGAGCGGCACCGGCAGCGAGTGCGGTCGCGGGGCTCATGTCTTCGGTGCCGAATGCTCCGATTCGTGTCCCTGCTGGCCAGTGGCGGACTCGCACGTGCGCCCCGTCAGGTGCCGTCGGAGTTCGATCCCGGTTGATGCGCCACACGTTCGCCTGCGGATCGTCGACTTCGGGTAGTGCGATGACGGTGTAGCCGCTGTCACGGATAGCGGCAACCACATGAGCGGCGTGGAGGGCGGTCGCATCGCGGTCGTAGATTGGCTCCTCCCAGCCGCAGCGACAGGTCGCTAAGCGCATCATCCGCACCCGCTCGTACAGGTACTTGTCGGCCGCAATGAGCGCGGTAGCCATGATGTCGAGAGCCTCGGATTCGGTGACACCATCCACATGGGGCGGTGATCCGACAGTGCCGGAGCGGGCGACTTGGATTGCCTCGGAGAGCATCTCGCGCAGTGGTTTGAGGGCTTCACGGGCGGCAGCAAGGGCCACGATGCGATCTCGCGGATCGACGAACCTCTCACACACCTTCTCTGCGGCAGCCTCGGCGGGATCGCTACTCACCCCGACCACCACCCCGAAGCAGACCAGCAGCATCAAGAGCGAGGGCTAAGGAGCGGTTATTGTCGCTGAAGCAGCTCGAATCTGTCGGCTGGGCGGCAGCAAGCACCTTCGCCGCAGTCTCGATGCGTTGTTCCCGTTCCCGCTCGGCAGACCGGGCAGCATCCAGGGCATCGGCTTCGGACGTCATCTCGGAGATGACTGTGATGGCGGTGTAGCCACCGGAGTTCTGCGCCCACACGAACCGCTCTGTGACGTCCGCCGCCCACCGGAGATGGTCGGGGTTGGTGGCATCCGGTTCAGGCAGAGACGCTGCGACCGATGGCACTACAACCTCTTGCTGCTCGTCCAAGCTGTCTTGCAGTGATTCGAGGTCGTGCCGAAGTTGATCCCGTTCAGCAACGATGAAGCGCGCTGTAGTCGGCAGCGAATCCGCGCCCTGACCGAGGATTTCACCAACCTCGGCGAACTGCCGAGCCACCCTCTCGTAGTCCTTCTCCTGTCGCTTCAGCTCGATACGCTCGGCAACGGCGTCTTTCAGTGTCTTAGTGAAACCGGTACCCACGTACAGAGTCGGTGGCGACATGTCACACCCGCCCGCGATTTGAATGGCTACGCCGGATTCGAGTACGGCGTCGCGCAAGCGGTCGTGGCGGGCCTTCCAACTCTCCATGGC
>NZ_LZMP01000071.1:0-1286 GCF_001691435.1 Gordonia sp. UCD-TK1
TGGCAGGTCCCCGATAGCCGGTCCAGGCAGTTCTAGAGCCAGTTTCTTCTAGCTGTCGGTCAGTCGATCTCGCAGCCCACAGGGTGGTGCTGGTGGGTGCATCGGGCAGCGTACTCGGCCGGGGTCTGGTAGCCCAGCGCCGAGTGGCGGTGCCGGTGGTTGTGGTCGTCTTTGAAATCGTCGATCACCACGCGAGCTTCGAGCAGGGTGGGCCAGCAGTTGCGGTTCAGGCACTCGTCGCGAAGCCGGTTGTTGAACGATTCGATGAACCCGTTGTTCCACGGCGTGCCGGGCGGAATATAGGAGATGCCTACCGACCCTGCACAGAACGCCTGGAGCGCCTCTGAGATGAACTCAGGGCCGTTGTCCATGCGTAGCACCATGGGTGGGCCACCCCAGATCGCGAAGGTCTTCTCCAATTCCTCGACCAACCGGTCGGCGGTGATCGAGCGATCCACGATGTTGAGCAACGACATCCGGGTGTGTTCATCGACCATTGATGCGATCTTGACCTTCTTGCCATCCACGGTCGAGTCAAACTGAAAGTCCAATGCCCACACCACCTTCGGCGCATCCGCCGCCACGATCGGCACTGACGATTGCCCGGCTCGTTTGCGCCGCGGCGCCCGGCGCACCTGCAGGCCCTCCTCCGTCCACAGCCGATGCACCTTCTTCTTGTTCACCTCGATACCGTCGTCGAACCGCAGGTGCGCCCACGCCCGCCGGAACCCGTGTCGCGGGTGCTTGCGGGCGTAGGTGCGTAGCTGTGCACGCATACCAGCGTCCGGGTCGGCCGGTGTCTGAGCCAACGGCAGACGCCGGTAGGTAGACCGTGAAAGCCCAACAACCCTGCACGCCATACGTTCTGACATGTTCTTCACGTCTTTGAGCATGTCGATCGCGGCGCGTTTGGCGGTCGGGCTCAGAATTTTCCCTTGGCGATCTCCCGCAGCGCGTCTTTCTCCAACTCGGCGTCGGCGAGCAGCCGCTTGAGCCGGCCGTTCTGCTCGCGTAGCTCCTTGAGTTCCTTGGCGGCATCAGCGTCCATACCGCCGTACTGGCGGCGCCAGTTGTACAAGGTGGCCGCCGACACCTCGAGGTCGGCGGCGATCTCCTCGCCGTTCTTGCCCTCGGCCGCCAGTTCATCGGCTCGGCGCAACTTGCGCACGATGTCCTCAGCCGAGTGACGCTTCCGTCCCGCCATGATCCCTATCGTCCCTTCTCCGCCCTCAACAGGGCAATCAGGACTCTAGAACCACCCGGACCGGTTCACGGGGGACACGCCA
>NZ_LZMP01000072.1:0-1159 GCF_001691435.1 Gordonia sp. UCD-TK1
CATCTCGTTCGTCGTCACTGATTTCGGTGCCGGTCATTGTGTGTCTCCTGTGTGTTTGGCGGCGGCGATGAGAGCGGCACCGGCAGCGAGTGCGGTCGCGGGGCTCATGTCTTCGGTGCCGAATGCTCCGATTCGTGTCCCTGCTGGCCAGTGGCGGACTCGCACGTGCGCCCCGTCAGGTGCCGTCGGAGTTCGATCCCGGTTGATGCGCCACACGTTCGCCTGCGGATCGTCGACTTCGGGTAGTGCGATGACGGTGTAGCCGCTGTCACGGATAGCGGCAACCACATGAGCGGCGAACGTCTCCGTCTTGGCCTGGTCGAGGTCATCGGCGATCGGGTCGACCTGTACGAATGCTTCCCAGCCGCAGGTGCATCCGACATTGCCGACGCGGTACTCGCCGTGTAGTGGCAGGTGGTTGGCGATGAGCTGGACGGCGGGATCGCTACTCACCCCGACCACCACCCCGAAGCAGACCAGCAGCGACTACGGTCGACCGCCAGCCCTCACGCAGAGACTCGGACAACTGATCCCAGGGCTGCCACTTCCCATCTCCACGGACCACGAACCCCTCGTGATGTTCGTATGCCGACTTCGCCGCTGCCTCGATGCGTTGTTCCCGTTCCCGCTCGGCAGACCGGGCAGCATCCAGGGCGTCGGCTTCGGACTTCATCTCGGAGACGACTGCGATGGCGGTGTAGCCACCGGAGTTCTTCGCCCACACGAACCGCTCTGTGACGTCCGCCGCCCACCGGAGATGGTCGGGGTTGGTGGCATCCGGTTCAGGCAGAGACGCTGCGACCGATGGCACTACAACCTCTTGCTGCTCGTCCAGGCTGTCTTGCAGTGATTCGAGGTCGCGCCGAAGTTGATCCCGTTCAGCAACGATGAAGCGCGCTGTAGTCGGCAGCGAATCCGCGCCCTGACCGAGGATTTCACCAACCTCGGCGAACTGCCGAGCCACCCTCTCGTAGTCCTTCTCCTGTCGCTTCAGCTCGATACGCTCGGCAACGGCGTCTTTCAGTGTCTTAGTGAAACCGGTACCCACGTACAGAGTCGGTGGCGACATGTCACACCCGCCCGCGATTTGAATGGCTACGCCGGATTCGAGTACGGCGTCGCGCAAGCGGTCGTGGCGGGCCTTCCAACTCTCCATGGC
>NZ_LZMP01000073.1:0-1148 GCF_001691435.1 Gordonia sp. UCD-TK1
CCACTCCGACCGCGGAGTGCAATACCGAGCCATCCGCTACACCGAACGACTGGCCGAAGCCGAAGCGGTGACATCTGTTGGCTCCAAAGGGGATTCATACGACAACGCGATGGCTGAGGCGTTCAACTCGCTGTTCAAAGCCGAATGCATCCGTAACCCCGTGATGCGCCCGCGAGGCGGCTGGGCAGGTGTGGGCGAGGTCGAGATCGCCGTCGCTGAGTACGTCGAATGGTTCAACCACCGCCGCCTGCACGGCGAGATCGGACACGTCCCACCCGTCGAGTACGAGAGCGCCTACTGGTCGACCCAAACCGTCACCAGCTACCGTGAGAACCCGGTCCCCGCAAACGCTGGAACCAACTAACCGAGCCTCCAGCAAACCCGGGGCGATTCAAGTCGCTACGACTCGCGGTAGTACTAGGTTGGCCGACTGTTTAGGCCAGTGCGAGGAACAGTTTCTCAAGCTCCGCTTCCGTGAGCGGTGGCTGCTCGCCATCTTACGGTCGCGATGCATTGACGCATCCCTGATTAGTCCGGATGGTCCACCGCCAGTCCGGGAACTCGGTCTCGAGCCGTTCGATCCGCTCGGCCGACAACCGGCCCTTGYGGTAGTCAGCGCTGCGGCTCTGCACCCAGGTGCCGATCGCGAATCCGTCAATGACATCGCGCCGGCGGGCGTTGCTGGTGCCGTACACCGCGACGTAGCGGTGCAGGTGCTCGAGCCCGGCCTCGAACCGCCCATCGCCAATAGATTCAGCCACGACAGCTCACGAGTGTGTTCGACGTTGCCGTAACGGGAAGACCGCGCTCAAGTGCGGTCATCACTGGAATGTAGCGCGGCGAACCCCACCTAGTGTCCTGAGTCATTAATTTCCGTTCGGTTGTTAGGCTAGGGAATGGCAACCCGGGGTCCGCGAGCAGTGGATATTGTTCTGACTGATGACGAGCGCCGTGAGCTCGAAGGGTGGGCGCGTCGGCGAACGACGGCCTCGGGTTTGGCGATGCGCTCACGAATCGTTCTCGCCGCCGCTGATGGCGGTTCGAATACTGAAGTGGCACAACGACTCGGCCTCAATCGCAGTACCGTGCGGCGCTGGCGAGGCCGGTTCGTCGAGCACCGCTGCGAGGGGTTGCTCGACGAACCCCGG
>NZ_LZMP01000074.1:0-1559 GCF_001691435.1 Gordonia sp. UCD-TK1
GGTTTAGCCTCCTCCGCTTTCGCTCGCCACTACTCACGGAATCACAATTGTTTTCTCTTCCTATGGGTACTGAGATGTTTCACTTCCCCACGTTCCCCCCACACAGCCTATACATTCAGCTGGTGGTAACACGACATCACTCGTGCTGGGTTTCCCCATTCGGACACCCTCGGATCACAGCTCGTTTGACAACTCCCCGAGGACTATCGCGGCCTACCACGTCCTTCATCGGCTCCTGGTACCAAGGCATCCACCGAACGCCCTTACACACTTACAACAACACCTACAAACAACCCCCACAAGGAGGATCGAATGTAGACATCACAAACACTCAAAACATTATCTGCTAAATCACAGACCAAGCACCCCAACAACGTTGGAGCATTGGTTGGAAATAAAGATGCTCGCATCCACTATGCACTTCTCAAACAACACACGCCTATCACCACTTGGCCGCTCCACACCCCATCACAGGATGCATCAGCACGACCTCACGATAATCAGCTCAGAGAAAACGTGTGTTCTCTCAGAACCCCGATAGTGTGTTGGGAGCAGCGAGCCAGTCACCCGGCAAGCTCACCACCAGCGCCTGCCCATATGAGGCCAGCACCTTGGGTGGCGTGTTTGATGTTTCACCCTTGAACACACACGCGCCGCAGAACAAACGTCTGCTGAAACACGTGTTGTTGTGTGCTCCTTAGAAAGGAGGTGATCCAGCCGCACCTTCCGGTACGGCTACCTTGTTACGACTTCGTCCCAATCGCCGATCCCACCTTCGACAGCTCCCTCCCACAAGGGGTTAGGCCACCGGCTTCGGGTGTTACCGACTTTCATGACGTGACGGGCGGTGTGTACAAGGCCCGGGAACGTATTCACCGCAGCGTTGCTGATCTGCGATTACTAGCGACTCCGACTTCATGGGGTCGAGTTGCAGACCCCAATCCGAACTGAGACTGGCTTTAAGGGATTCGCTCCACCTCACGCACCACCTGTACACCAACCACAAGGGAACGACTATCTCTAGCCGCGTCTGGTGTATGTCAAACCCAGGTAAGGTTCTTCGCGTTGCATCGAATTAATCCACATGCTCCGCCGCTTGTGCGGGCCCCCGTCAATTCCTTTGAGTTTTAGCCTTGCGGCCGTACTCCCCAGGCGGGGTACTTAATGCGTTAGCTACGGCACGGATCCCGTGAAAAGGAACCCACACCTAGTACCCACCGTTTACGGCGTGGACTACCAGGGTATCTAATCCTGTTCGCTACCCACGCTTTCGCTCCTCAGCGTCAGTTACTACCCAGAGACCCGCCTTCGCCACCGGTGTTCCTCCTGATATCTGCGCATTTCACCGCTACACCAGGAATTCCAGTCTCCCCTGTAGTACTCAAGTCTGCCCGTATCGCCTGCACGCCTGCAATTGAGTTGCAGAATTTCACAGACGACGCGACAAACCGCCTACGAGCTCTTTACGCCCAGTAATTCCGGACAACGCTCGCACCCTACGTATTACCGCGGCTGCTGGCACGTAGTTGGCCGGTGCTTCTTCTCCAGGTACCGTCACT
>NZ_LZMP01000075.1:0-1012 GCF_001691435.1 Gordonia sp. UCD-TK1
GGTGAGGTGGAGCGAATCCCTTAAAGCCAGTCTCAGTTCGGATTGGGGTCTGCAACTCGACCCCATGAAGTCGGAGTCGCTAGTAATCGCAGATCAGCAACGCTGCGGTGAATACGTTCCCGGGCCTTGTACACACCGCCCGTCACGTCATGAAAGTCGGTAACACCCGAAGCCGGTGGCCTAACCCCTTGTGGGAGGGAGCTGTCGAAGGTGGGATCGGCGATTGGGACGAAGTCGTAACAAGGTAGCCGTACCGGAAGGTGCGGCTGGATCACCTCCTTTCTAAGGAGCACACAACAWCACCCATTTCTGCCGGCGTATGTCTGTGCGGTGGGTGTGTGTTCGAGGGTGAAACATCAGACAGGCYCACTTCTTCTACACCGGTAGAGGGATCGGGGGTCACYGCGGGTCCGTGAGGGCTGGCGGGTTCATTGTCACGCTATCGGGGTTCTGAGAGAACACACGCGTGTTGTCTCTGACCTAGCTCATGACTGGGGTGCGGGTGGTGATCGTGACTGTGATGGTCGCGGGAGCGCGTGCACGGTGGTGGGTGTGTGTTGTTTGAGAAGTGCATAGTGGATGCGAGCATCTTTATTTCAAACCAATGCTTCGACTGTTGTTGGAGTGCTGGTCTGTGATTTAGCAGAAATTGTAGTGTTTTGTGGTGTCTACATTCGATCCTCGTTCATGGCTGGCCTTGTGCTGGTTGTGGGTGGGGGGTTGTTTGTAGGTGTTGTTGTAAGTGTGTAAGGGCGTTCGGTGGATGCCTTGGTACCAGGAGCCGATGAAGGACGTGGTAGGCCGCGATAGTCCTCGGGGAGTTGTCAAACGAGCTGTGATCCGAGGGTGTCCGAATGGGGAAACCCAGCACGAGTGATGTCGTGTTACCACCAGCTGAATGTATAGGCTGTGTGGGGGGAACGTGGGGAAGTGAAACATCTCAGTACCCATAGGAAGAGAAAACAATTGTGATTCCGTGAGTAGTGGCGAGCGAAAGCGGAGGAGGCTAAAC
>NZ_LZMP01000076.1:0-993 GCF_001691435.1 Gordonia sp. UCD-TK1
TGAACCGCCCCGGGTCTGTCGGAGGCTCTCGAACCTGTGAAGGATGGAGAGCATGGCAGCACCACGCAAGTACAGTGAGGAACTCAAGGACCGGGCCACCCGGATGGCATGTGAAGCGCGACRAGATCCCGATTCGTCGAGAGGTGCGATCAAGCGGATCGCCGATCAGCTCGGAGTCCATCCCGAGGCGTTGCGCAATTGGGTTCGTCAGGCCGAGATCGACGGCGGGGTCCGCCCGGGCACCACGAGTGAGGACGCTGACCGCATCGCGGCGTTGGAGCGGGAGAACCGTGAACTGCGGCGAGCGAACACGATCTTGAAGCAGGCTTCGGCTTTCTTTGCGGCGGAGATCGACCGCCCACAGCGCTGATCGTGGAGTTCGTCGCGGCTCACCGCGATGAACACGGAGTCGATCCGATCTGTGCGGCATTGCGCGATACGTCCGCCCAGATCGCTCCGTCCACGGTACGAGCCCACCTGAGCCCCCAGAAGACCGAGGCGCCTCGTGTGGTGCGTGACCGGGAGCTCCTTACCCAGGTCCGCGCGGTGCATGCCGACAACCTCGGCGTCTACGGTGCCCGCAAGGTGCATGCCCAATTGCGCAGACAGGGCCATAGTGYTGCCCGCTGCACCGTCGAGCGATTGATGAAAGCCGATGGKCTGCARGGGATAGCGAGACTCAAGACACGCAAGACCACGCGCAGCGAGGGAGCTGAAACACCCCGGCCGGCTGACCGGGTCAACCGTCAGTTCACCGCGGCGGCACCGAACGCGTTGTGGGTGGCGGACCTGACCTACATCCGCACCCACTCGGGCTGGGTGTACGCGGCGTTCGTCCTGGACGTGTTCTCGCGGATGGTCGTCGGCTGGCAGGTCTCGACCACCATGCACACCGACCTCGCCCTCGACGCCCTGAACATGGGATTGTGGGCACGGTCGCGTGCCGGCCACGACGTGGCCGGGCTGATCCACCACTCCGACCGCGGAGTGCAA
>NZ_LZMP01000077.1:0-946 GCF_001691435.1 Gordonia sp. UCD-TK1
CGCGAAAACGCTGGCTGATCTGGTGCGGACCGACCGGCACAATCATCGATTGGTCGCCGCCGACACCGTCGAGGTCAAGGCGATCACGGTGATGGCCCGTACGCATCAGAATCTGGTGTGGGCGCGCTCAGCACAACAGAACGTGTTGCGCGCTCAACTGGGCGCCTACTATCCGGCCGCGGTCGATGCCTTCGGCGGCGACCTCGCCCACAAAGACTGCCTGGCGGTGTTGCGTCGCGCTCCCACCCCACGACAGGGAGCGGCACTGACGGTCGCGGCGATCCGATCAGCTCTGAAACAGGGTGGCCGCCAACGCAATACCGATACCCGTGCCCGCGAGATCCAGCAGGCCCTGCGTGGGGGCGGTCATCTGAGCGCACCGGAGGCACTTACCGCAGCGTATGCGGCGACCGTGACCGTGACGGTGAACATGCTGACGACGCTCAACACCCAAATTGATCAACTGGAAACCAGTATGGCCCAGTCTTTTAGAGCGCATCCGGACGCCGAGATCTACCTGTCCATGCCCGGAGTCGGTGACATCACCGGCGCCCGGATGCTTGGCGAGTTCGGGGACGACCCCGAACGCTATGCCACCGCCAAGTCTCGCAGAAACTATGCCGGCACCTCACCACGGACCATCGCCTCAGGCAAAGGGCACGTCGTGCTGGCCCGCCATATCCGCAACACCCGCCTCAACGCCGCCGCCATGGCGATGGCGCAAAGCGCGCTGACCGGCAGTCCCGGCGCCCGCGTCTACTACGACAGCCTGCGAGATCAGAAGAAGTCCCACCCCCAAGCCTTGCGTGCGCTCGCCAACCGGCTCATCGGCATCCTCCACGGCTGCCTCAAACACCGCACCCTCTACAACGAACACACCGCCTGGAACCACCGCGCCAACCTCGCCGCTTGACACCTTGCACCCCTGGGATGTCTTCGTGGCTCG
>NZ_LZMP01000078.1:0-933 GCF_001691435.1 Gordonia sp. UCD-TK1
CGGGGTGAAGTGGACAACGAATCGTGGGTGCGAGGTCAGCCATCGTTTGACCGCGGGCGTCTTGTGGGTAGAGGCGTTGTCCATGACCAGGTGGACGTCGAGCTCGTCGGGCACCTCGGCGTCGATCTTGCGGAGAAACCCGATGAATTCTGTTGCCCGATGCCGTGAGTGAAGCGAACCGATCACTTTTCCCGACGCGATGTCCAACGCCGCGTACAGACTGGAGGTGCCGTTGCGCACATAGTCGTGGCTGGCCCGTTGCGGGGTGCCCGGGAGCATGGGAAAGATCGGCTGGGTGAATCACCCTAGGGTTTTGTGCCGCCTCCAGTGTGGGCTGGTCCTCGGGGCCGAGGCCAGCGTAGTGGAGCGTTTCGAACTCGGTCGGGGGAATCTGGCCGATACTCGAGTGCAGCCTGCTGTTGTTGTACCAGTCGACCCAACCAGCGGTCGCGAACTCGACGTCGGAGATCGTCCGGTACGGGCCGGAGTGGAAGATCGTGGTCCGGATGCACTCGGTCTTGTACAGCCCGTTCACCGACTCGGCCAGAGCGTTGTCGTAGGCGTCTCCGACCGACCCGATCGACGCGGCGATGTCTTCGAGCCGCAGCCGCTCAGTCAGTGTAACCGATGTGTACTGGGCGCGTTCAATCGGTCGATGCAACACTGGGTTGTTGTAGCGAGTGTAGTTGTTCGCCAAAGACTTCGGCGGGAGTTTTCCATCCAAGGACTTTTCTAGGACGGTTGTTGAGGGTGTAGGCGATGGCCTCGAGGTCCTCAGCTGACCACCGCGACAGATCAGTTCCCTTAGGAAAATATTGGCGCAGAACACCATTGGTGTTCTCGTTGGATGGTCGCTGCCACGGTGAGTGCGGATCGGCGAAGAACACCTGCGTTCCGGTGTCCATCGCGAACTGGGCGTGAGCGGACAGTTCC